>CAZNZH010000620.1:0-3893 GCA_964577445.1 uncultured Myxococcales bacterium | reverse complement strand
TCGCCGAGCTGGCCTCGGTCGTTGGCACCCCAGCAGCGCATCCTGCCATCGCCCAGAATCGCGCAGGTGTGGCCGTCGCCGGCGGAGAGCGCCTTCACGAAGCCGAGGTCCGCCACGACCACCGGCACGGTCGAGTCATCGGTCGTCCCGTCGCCGAGTTGCCCACGGTCGTTGCGCCCCCAGCAGCGCGCGGTCCCGTCCGCAATGGCCGCGCAGGTGTGCGCCGTGCCGGCGGCGACGAGCTTGACGAGTTCCAAACCCACGACCGGCGCCGCGACGTCGCGCGAGGCCGTCGTGCCGTCGCCAAGCTGCCCGAACCCGTTGTCTCCCCAGCAACGCACTGTGCCTCGTGCCATCAACGCACAAGCGTGCCCGCCGCCGACAGTCACCGCCTTCGCCGCATGGTTTCCCGGCGTGAGCGCGGTCGCCTCGACGAGGTTGTCGTCCAGATTCCCCGCCTCATCGCGAGCCCGAACCACGAAGAAGTACCGCGTGTTCTCCTCAAGCCCCTCGACGAGCTGCTCGACGACGCCGGGCGCGCTCACGTCGCCGACGACCCAAGGCACGCACGCCCCCTTCGCCACGCGCTTGTCCGAGATGCACACCTCGTAGACGATGTCCTCAGGCCACGTGACGTCGTCCTCTGCCGCGCCCCAGGTGAGCAGCACCTCGGTCATCGAGACCGCCTCCGCGCTCACCACGCCGCCGAAGACCGGCCCCACGAGATCGCCGAGCGGCCCCCCGTCCGCATCGGCGCCGTCCGGCTCCGACGTGTCGGGCTCGGTGGCGGTGTCGGGCTCGGGCTCGGCGACCAGGTCGGGCTCGGGGTCGGCGACATCGGGCTCCGACTCGGGCTCGGCGGCAATGTCAGGCTCCGCGGTGTCGGGCTCGGCGGAGTCCAACTCAGACTCCGCGGCCCCGTCCGGTCCCGCGGCGTCAGCTCCCGGCTCGACAGAATCAGGCTCGGCTGTGTCAGGCTCGGCCGCATCCGTCCCCGCAGAATCTTCCCCAACCGCGTCAGCCCCGCCGAGAATGTCCGGGCCGCCAATGTCTGGCTCGGGCTCGCCAACTGCATCGGGCTCGGCCGCGTCAGGCTCGGCAGCATCGGGGCCTGCGACGTCCGGATCGCCCGTATCCGGTCCCGCTGGGATATCGAACTCTGTTGCCACGTCGCCTGCCAGCCCGCCGTCGCCGTCCGTGAGGCCATCGGGCGCCGGGACGTCCAACTCCGGGTCCTGCTCGTCTCCGTCGTCGCCTGCCCAAAGGGCGTCCACATGGGCCGGGGCGTCCGACCCGGCATCCGCCTCGGGAACGGCGTCCGTGTCCTTGGGTCCGGCCGCGTCCGAGGCGACGTCGCGGGCCCTCGGCGCGTCAACCCCTACATCCATCCGGGCGTCCGTCGCGCCCGCGTCCCCCGCTCCGCTCGACGACTTACACGCCGTGAAGAGGAGGACCGTGAGCAAAGCCCATCGCCCGAAGAACATCGATGCGTCCCGGTCCGACGCGCAGCGGGTACCGCACAATAGTGATGCGCGCTCAGTCACTGGACTTGCTCCTCAGGGTCGGCCGTACCGAGCCTGTCGAGTCGGGGAACGACCAGAGTATCAGGCGGGCCTGGTCGACACCGGCGCCGGCATCCTCGGCCCCAAGGGCAGCCGGGTGCTCCGTGCTGCCAGACTCGATCTTCCAGGGCGTGGTCCACGCGGAGAAAGTCACCCCATCTTCGACGCAGATCGGCAAGTGATCCGGGGGGTGGCTGCGGACGTAAACGACCCCCGGATCTGGCGTGGACGGGGACCCGTTGCCAGCATCCACGGGCGCCAGGATGTCCGTCTGCGCGGTCATGTGCAGCATGCCGCGGAACCAAGCGATGAGAGGGCGGCCGGTGATGCTCGGGGTAAGGAGCTGGCCCAAAATAAACACGTCATCTTCGCGGCGGATCCATCCCCATCTACGCGTCCTCGAAACCTCGGAGTATCCAGATACACCTTCGGGTTTCGCGAACGCGTAGATGGGGCGTCTCCTTGCGCAGTTGCCGCATTTATTCTGGGCCAGTTCCTAAGGCATTCCTCGCTATCGTAGCTCCGCACTTGCCAGTGGGAGACGCTTGCCGCGCTGGGGGAGGCCGGATCAAAGTCCCAGACTGTAAGCGCGGAGGCGGCCGCCACGACCGGCGGCTCGCCGGCGCCGAGCAGGTCGGCACCGAAGGCCACGGTGATGTGGCCCAGAAGTTGCGCGTCGACGACATCCGAAGGTACCGAAGCGACGCTCAGGCCTGTGACCGGGACGAGGTCAGGGACGCCGTCGACAGACACCCACTGCTCGGGGTGCGGGTAGGTCACGGGCCGCTCGATCCGCGCAACCCGCAGCACCCCCGCGGGTTCAGCCTCCAGGTCGGTGTAAAAGAGGTAGAGAAAATCGCCTTGGACTGTCATCGCGGTCTTGGCGTCCAACGAGAGATGGACGCCGTCCGATGTTGACGGCACTTCCACAGCGCGCATGGCCCCGTCATGACCGATCCAGCAGATCAGGAATTCGGTGTTCGTGCCCCCAGAGAGCGGCCGTCCGATAGCGAAAAAGAGCTGCTCTGGATGAGTCGCATCGGCCTCGCCACCGGCCGCGGCTAGCGTCACGAAGCCCGATCCCGCAGGTAGGTCGTCCTCCGCTGCGGGCGGGCAAGCGGGATCATCGTCGTCGAAGCTGCAGTCTCGCCACCGGTACCTGAGCGTTCCCGAGGGACTGAGCCAGAGCAGCCAACGTCGCTCGCCGGTGCGCGCGCTCATGAGTTCCGAGCCGTTCGGCACCCAGGGACCCTCAAGGTCGGTTCCGATTTGGGTATCATCGGTCCAGAGGCCTACCGCGTCGGATGCCGCGCGGACGGCCGAGATGATCTGGTCGCCCGCAGCCTTGGCCTCTGCGGTCTGGCATTCCGTGTTGTCGGGGGGAGACGCGGAGGCGTCGCAGGCCGGTGCCTCCGCACACGCCCCGTCCGTGTCGCAGGTTGGGCCGAGCGCGCAGGTGGTTCCCGGCGCGCAGGCCGCCCCGGCGCCGCAAGTCGGTTCGGGGCTGCACGAGGCGTCGCAGACCGGCAGGCCCGTCAAGGTGTCGGCCGCGTCGATGAGCCCGCTGCGGAACGCCGTCAGGGTCCGGGCGTCGAGTTGGAGGAGCGAGTCGAGGAAGAGACGCGTGAGGTCGCGATAGCTCCAGGGCAGCGCATCGAGCCTTGGGACGGTGATGCCGTGGTGCGGCGCCGCCGGTATCGCGAGGTCGCCCAGGAGTTGACCGAGCTTTGTGATTATCCGCGAGTTGTCGGCGAGGTCCGGTGTCCGAACGGTCTCGCTGAGGTGCATCGGCGTGTAGATCGCCGGCGGATCGGACTCAGGTCCCATTGGATCGCTGACGTCGCTCGGCTCGCGCTCGGCAAAGCCCTGCGGAAGCAAATCCCCGTACTCGGGACATGGGCACGGGGGAAGGCCCGGGCCCGGGCCGCATTTGTAGGCGAGGTACCACTCCGGCACGCCGCCGCAGACTGGCTCGCGCTCGTAAGCTTGCCGCATCACGCCCATGATGTCGGCCACGCCCTCGTGAACCCAGCGGTGAGAGATCTCCGCAATCTCCTCAAGGCCCTTTGCGATCGCCGCGCCGTTCTCGATTCCGTGGCAGAGTTCGTGAGCGAGCGTGTATTGGAACGCATCGTCGCTCTCGGGGATAAGGAGATTCGCCGAAATCACGACCAGCTTCCCCTGATCAATCCACCTCCCAGGGCTGGTACCACCGTCACCGCTCGCGAATGCGGGGTGGATCGTGCACTGCGTCTGTGGATCGAAGCAGCAGCCCGGCGGCGGGTCGTCTGGACCGTCCGGGCAAGTGGACGACAGAGGGCACGATTCGTC
>CAZNZH010000619.1:0-3896 GCA_964577445.1 uncultured Myxococcales bacterium | reverse complement strand
GGCGGCCGTCGGGGCTGTCAGCGCGCTCGGGGCTGATGATGCTGGCGAGGTCGACCACGCTGATGTCGCCGCCGGACGACGTGGTGGCGACGTCGGTCGGGGCCGGGCGCATCACCAGGACGTGGCTGAGCTGCTCGGCGAGGTCGGCGCGGGCGAGGAGCATCGCGACGTGGGCCGGCCTCTCTGCGATGGCGACCTTGACGTCGGCGTCACGGAGGATGAAGGCGATCTCGTCGGGGTGTGCGGTCGGGTAGATGCCGACCGTGGCGGCGCCGGCGGCCAATATCGCCTGGTCGCACGCGGCCCAGGACCGGCTGGTCTCGGAGATGATGGCGACGCGGTCGCCGGGCTCGACGCCCAGGCGCATGAGGCCCCAGGTGAGGTGGCGCACCTCGGCGGCGGCGTCATCCCAGGAGATGCCGTGGAGGACGCCGTCCTCGTAGTAGCGGCCGAGCTCGCGTCCGCGAAAGCGCTCGGCGGCGGCGTGATGGAGCTCCGGGATGGTGCGCGGCGGCGCCACATCGGTCATGTATTCCCCCTCCCACTGGCGCGCGAGCATCGTTCGGGGCGGCCCACGGCGCAAGCGCGCGTTGCGCGGGTGGCGTAGCATGGTGGCTGGCTGGAGGGGTTCGATGGAGGATTGGGCCGGTGGCGTCGGGCAGGCGTACGGCGAGGCGGGGCGGGCGCTCGCGGGGGCGGAACACCTCTGGCGGAGCGGGCGGCTCGTCGACGCGATGGACCGGCTGGTGGCGGTCTTGGAGCTGCTGCCCGAGCGCGGCGACCCTCGGGCCTTCGTGTGGGCGCTCTTGGCGGAGTGCCGGCTGGCGACGGACGCGCGGGGGATGGCTCGGAGCGCGTGTGAGCAGGCGCTGAGCGCGGCGCAGGCGCCGGCCCGGAGCGCGCTGGGCGTGCGGGTTCGCGTGAACCTCGCGGAGTGCTTGGTCTTGGATGGGGATGTCGACGCGGCGCGCGAGGCGATCGCGCCGGTTCAGCATGAGCTGGACGGCTACGGCGACGCGGTGTTGCGCGCCCGAGGGCGGGCCCTTGGGCTCGCGATGGCGGCGGCCCGGAGCCGAGATCCTGAGGCCCCCGAGCTCACCAGCGCGCTGGCGGCCCTCGGGCGGCTCGGTGCGCACGGGAGCCGGTGGCGGCTCACGATGGGCGTGGGGCGGATGCTGGAGCTGGCGGGCCGGCCGCTGGACGCGGCGGGCTGGTTTCACGCTGCGCGATCGGGCGAGGTGGCGGACGGGTGGCCCGCGGGGGTGGGGCCGGCGGCCTACGCCGAGGCGAAGGTCAACGTCGAGCTCAAGCGCTTGGTGGACGCCGACGTGGCCGCGGACGTGGCGCTGAGCGCGGCGCGGGCCCAGGGCGACCGCGCGGCGATGAAGACGTGCCTGGAGCTGGCGATCGACCTCGGGGTCGCGGTGGGCGCGCCGCAGCTCACGCTGAACCGGCTGCTGGAGGCGGCGGACCTCGCCCGCGAAGACGACGACGGGCGGCTCCGCGCGCGGTTGCTGGCGCGGGCGCTCAAGACGGTGCTGGCCGCGGGGCTGCCCGACGCTGGGGCGACGGCGGACGCCCTGGCCGACGTGCTGGCGATGCTGGGGCCCGGGGCGCTGCAGCCGGACGACGCGTTCGAGGTGGCGCAGGGCCTTTGGGCGGCCGGGCGCGGGCGGGCGGCGTCGGATGTGCTGGTGCGGGCGTCGCAGCTCGCGTTCGGCTTGGCGCAGCCGGGCTCGGCCGCCACCTGCCTGGCCGAGGCCGCCCGGATGGCCCAGCGCTCCGGCGAGGCGGAGCTGGCGCGCGACATGTGGGAGGAGGTCGTAGGGCTCGCGAAGGCCTATGGGCTCGAGGACGGCGACGTCTGGGAAGCGGAGTGGCGGCACCGCTTCCCCGACCCATGACCGGGCCTGCATCCACCACCTGTTCCGGCATGGGCCCGCCGATGCGGGCCGGGGCCCCGCGTTGACCGCGCCCGCCCGCCGTGGCTACCGTGGGGCCCCCACGCACCCAGGGAGCCTCGATGGGCCGTCTGTTCCTCGCTGTGTTCGCGGTCGCGCTCGTCGGGCTCGCGGCTTGTAGCGACGCGCCGTGCGCCCCGGCGTGCTCGGCGAGCCAACAGTGCATCGCCGGCACCTGCGTCAAGCGCCCATCCACCGGCGACACCACCCAGGGCGATGGGGCGGTCGGCGCGGATGGTGGCGACGTCGCGGGTGGCTGCGCGGCGGCGGTGGCGGGCGACCTCGTCGTCAATGAGATCCTCGCTGATCCGGGGGGGCAGGACGTCAACGGGGACGGGAAGGCCGACCCGACGGGCGACGAGTTCATCGAGATCGTCAACGTCTCTGGGCACGCGGTCGGGCTCTCGTCCGCGGCGCTGCGCGTGAAGACGAAGACCTTCTCGCTGGGCGCGGCGTGTCTGGCGGCGAACGGGGCGCGGGTGGTGTTCGGGGCGGAGTCCGGGCTGGGCTTGACCAACGGCGGCTCGACGGTCGAGCTGCTCATCGACGGTGCGGTCGCCCAGGAACACACCTGGACAGCGGAGGGAGGCAAGAAGCAGTCGCTGACGCTGACGGTTCAGCTCGACCCGAGCTCGGGCTGGTCGCTGCACAGAGACGTGGCCGCGACGCCCTGGTCGCCGGGGACCTGCGCGAACGGTAAGGCGTTTCCTGATTGCGCGGAGGTCGCGCCGGTGGAGGGCGAGCCCGACGCGGGCGGCGACGTGACCGAGCCCGCGGGCGACGCGGCAGTGGACGTGCCGGCCGACGGCGGGGTGGACGGCGGGGGCGATCTGATCGCCGACGTGCCGGCGCCCTGCGGCGTCGCGCCCGTGAGCGGGGACCTGCTGATCAATGAGGTCCTGGCCGACCCCGGCAGCGTCCTGGACGCGAACCAGAGCGGTGGGGTCGACAGCGGCGATGACGAGTTCGTCGAGATCCTCAACGTGGCTGGTGTCGCGCTGGACCTCACGGGGGTCCGCGTCGCCGAAGCTGGCGGCATCGGCGTGACCTTGGCGGCGGGCTCGTGTCTCGAGCCCGGCCAGGCGCTGGTGGTGTTCGGCAAGTACGGCGGCGGCGGGGACTTCGGCGGCGCGCTGGTCGTCGGCATCGGCAAGGCCTTCGGGCTGAACAACCCCGGCGACACGGTCACCGTGACGGGGCCGGCGGGGGCGGTGCTGACCAGCCTGACCTTCGGGTCGGCGGGCTCGACGAAGCAGTCGCTCACGCGGGCGGTCGACGGCGACGGCAGCAGCGCGATGGTGCAGCACACGAAGGCGCCGCTGAGCGGCGGGGCGGCGATGAGCCCCGGGCGCTGCCAGAACGGCAACGCGTTTCCGGACTGCGAGGGGACGGCCATCCCCGACCCCGCGCCCGACGCGGCCTCGGAGGTGGCGCCCGAGGTGGTCGTGGACACGACCCAGGACGCGGCCGACGCCGAGATCGGGCCGGACGCCGAGATCGGGCCGGACGCCACGCCGGACGCCACGCCGGACGCGGCCGTCGACACCGCCCCGGCCTGCGGGGTGAAGGCGGCGGCGGGGTCGCTGGTGCTCAACGAGATCCTCAGCGATCCGGGCGGTCTCGACGTCAACGGCGACGGCAACGCGAGCGCCACGCAGGATGAGTTCATCGAGCTGGTCAACGTGACCGGCGGAGACCTGGACCTGACGGGCGTCGTCGTCGGCGCGGGGCCGCCCGGCGCCCCGGTCGCGAGCCACACCTTCGGCTCGCTGTGCCTCGGCGCCTATCAGGGCGTGCTGCTCTTCAGCGGCGGCTCACCGGCGCTGACCAAGCCTGATGCGGTGGTGATGACGAGCGACAAGCCGCTCGGACTCAATAACGGCGGCGAGACCGTCGTGCTCGAGGCCGCCGACGGCAGCGACATCGACACCTACG
>CAZNZH010000618.1:0-3920 GCA_964577445.1 uncultured Myxococcales bacterium | reverse complement strand
GGCCCGATGGCGACGGGGACGAGGACCAAGCCCGCCGACTCGGCCAAGGCGCTCGGCGCGGAGCCGGGTTCTGCGCCCACGAGCAGCAGCATCGAGCGCCCGCCCGGCCCCTCCGTGGACGCGACGATCGGGGTGAGCAAGCCCGCGACCGCCCGCCCGAGCACGCGCTGCTCGGGCGTGCGCAGCCGGCTGACCGCGCGGGTCAGGCGCTGGACTTGCACCGTGAGGTCACGCGCTTCCTGCGTCGCGGACTCGCTGAGGAGCTGACCGGTCGCCAAGGACGGGACGCGGGCTTCGACCGCGGCCTCCAGGCGCCGCACCACCTCGCGACCGGCGCGGGGTGTGACGGCGGCGTGCCACGCGGCGACGGCCTCTCGCAGATCAGGCAACGCCGTCGCGGCCGCGGGCGCGGGCGGCGACTCGCGCGCTGCTGTCAGGGTCTGTGGACGCGCCGCCGTGGGCGCGCCCGGGGTGTCGGCCGCCGGTTCGCCAGCGCCGGCCTGGCCCCGGCGCTGGGCTTGCGCTTGCTGCCTCCGTTTGACGAAGCGCGCGATGGCCGGACCGACGAAGTAGAGAAAGAGCAGGATCCCCCACTCGATGAGCCGGTCCTTCGACAGCGACGCGCCCGAGATCGGTGGCTGCGGGATCATCCGGGCCCGGGCCCGGTGCTGCGCCCCGAGCTGCGCCCGGTGCTGTGGTCGCCACCGGCCGCCCCGCCCCCCTGCTTGGGCGGCGGGCTCTGTAGGCCGGCCGGCGCGCGCTCCAGGTCGACCACCGTCGCCAGCCGCCACAGCTCGGTGAGCGCGGCCCGAGCCTCCGGGTCACCCCCGGAGGCCGCCCGCACCATCGCGACGACGCGCCTGGCCACGCCCTGGCTCACGTATCGTCGCCCTGCCGCCCGGCGTCGCCCAGATGCTCGCGCAGGCTGGTGTCGGCCACGATGTTCTTCAGGTTGTAGTAGTCGAAGGCGCCGATATTGCCCGACTTCAGGGCCTCGGCGAGGGCCAGCGGCACCTGGGCCTCGGCCTCGACGACGCGCGCGCGCATCTCCTGGACGCGGGCGCGCATCTCCTGCTCTTCGGCGATGGCCATGGCGCGGCGGCTCTCGGCGCGGGCCTGGGCGATGTTCTTGTCCGCCTCGGCCTGCTCGGTCTGGAGCTTCGCGCCGACGTTCTCACCGACATCGACGTCGGCGATGTCGATGGACAGGATCTCGAAGGCCGTACCGGCGTCGAGGCCCTTCTCGAGCACGGTCCGCGAGATGCGGTCAGGGTTTTCGAGCACCGCGGCGTAGGTGGCGGCCGAGCCGATGGTGGTCACGATGCCCTCGCCGACGCGGGCGAGGATGGTCTCTTCACCAGCGCCACCGACCAGCTTGTCGATGTTGGCGCGGACGGTGACGCGGCTGACGGCGATGACCTGGATGCCGTCCTGGGCCACGGCGGCGACGCGCGGGGTCGTGATGACCTTCGGGTTGACGCTCATCTGGACGGCCAAGAAGACGTCGCGGCCGGCGAGATCGATGGCCGCCGCGCGGTCGAAGTTCAGCGGGATGTTGGCCTTCTGCGCCGAGATGAGGGCCTTCACCACCGTCTGAACGTTGCCGCCGGCCAGGAAGTGGCTCTCGAGCTGGTTCGAGCTCAGGTGGATGCCGGCTTTGTGGGCGTTGATGAGCGGATCGAGGATGGCGCTGGGCTGCACACGCCGGAGCCGCATGCCGATGAGCACGCCGAGGCCGACCGGCACGTTGGACGAGATGGCGGCGATCCAGATGCGGACCGGGATGAAGTAGAGGAAGAGGACGACGAAGGCGAGCGCCGCCACCGCCACGAAGATCAAGCTGGCGTACTCAGTGGGCATGAAGGGTCCTCGGGGGAGTCTGGGGTCGGGGGGGGTCGGAAACAGGAAAATCGACTGACAGGAACTGACTATTCGACGGCTCGGACGATGAGCTGACCGTGTTCGTGACCGACGACGTGGATGGCGGCGCCGGCGGCGATGAAGCTGCCGTCGCGGACCACGGCATCGTAGCGCTCGCCGGCCAGTTCGACGACCCCGCTGGGGCGGAGAGCGGAGACGGCATAGCCGGTGGTGCCGCGCTGGGCCTCTAACGCCGCCTCGGGGGCGCCGGTGCCGCCGATCTCGGCGGAGAGGACCAGCGAGCGACCGGCGCGCGAGCGGGCGAACCAGACGACGGCGCCGACGGTGATGCCGAGGCTGGCGAAGGTGCCGACGGCGCCCAGGAGCGGGCCGCCGACTTGCCAGAGCAGGACGCAGCCGCCGCCCAGGCTCAGCACGCCGAGGATGCCGGGGACGCCGAAGCCGGGGATGATGGCGACCTCGAGGCCGACCAGCAGGAAGCCCAGGCCGATGAGGCCGAGGGGAAAGAGCAGCTCACCCATCGCGGTCTTCCTCGGGCGGGGCGTCGGTGGGGGGCGGCGGGGCGGGGCGGGCGTGGACCAGGAGGCTCGAGCCGCGGGTGCCGCGGACCTCGATGGGGGTGCCCTGCTCGATGAGGTCGCCGGTGGTGAGGGCGTCGTAGGTCTGGCCGGCGACGCGCACTTTGCCCGAGGGGCGCAGGGCCGTGGAGGCCGTGCCGAGGCTGCCGGGGGCTGGGGCGGTGCCGGGCTCGGAGCCGGCGCCGCGATCGGCGCCCTCGAAGCCGACGGCCATGCCCGAGACGGCGTCGGTGAGCACGAGGCGGCGGCGGAAGATGCTGGACCTGGTGAGGCGGCTGCCGATGAACACGGCGGCCACGGCCGTCACGGCCAGCGAGCCCAGCACCCGGAAGGCCGCGACCGCCAGCTCGCCCGTGTCGATGGAGACGGCGATGGGGTTGGCGATGAGGGTCATGATGAGGGACACGGTGATGCCCGCGAGGCCGAGGATGCCCAGCACCCCGAAGCCCGGGGTCACGAAGAGCTCGATGCCCAGCAAGACGATGCCGGTGCCGAAGATCAACAGCTCTTCGAGGCCCGCGAGGTGCACGACGGCGTGGCCGAAGAAGAAGAGGCCCAGGCAGGTCAGGCCGATGGCGCCGATGACGCCGAAGCCCGGCGTGTAGAACTCCATGAGCAGGCCGAGGAAGCCGAAGCTCATCAGCAGCCCGCTCAGCACGGGGTCGGTCAGGACGCGCGCGAGGCGCTCGGCCCAGCCGGTCTCGCGGCGCTCGATGCGGGCGGTGCCGAGGCCGGTGCGCTCGAGCATCGCCTCGCGGCCGTCGACCAGCACGTCGACGAGGCCCCAGTCGAGGGCCTCCTGCGCCGTGGCCGTCAGCAGCTTGCCCGCGGGCGCCAGGCCCGGGACGTCGACGCTGGCGTCCACCATCGCCTCGGCCAGCACCGGGTCGCGGTCGCGGGCCTCGGCGGTCGCGCGGAAGACACCGCGCACATAGGACGTCATCTTCTCGCCGACCGCCTCGGCGCCGCCGCCGCCGTCGCCGCCGAGCTGAATCGGGGTCGCCGCGCCGATGGTGCCGCCGCGCACGATGACGAGATAGTCGTGGGCCAACGCGATGAGGGCGCCGGCGCTGATGGCCTCGGAGTGGATGAACGCCACGGTGGGGACGGAGGATTCGATGAGGGCGTCGCGGATTCGGACGGCCGCGTCGACGCGCCCGCCCGGCGTGTTGATCTCCGAGATGACCGCGACCGCTTTGGGGTCGGCGGCGGCCTCGGCGAGGACGCGCTCGACATAAGGCGCCAGCCCGAGATCGATGGTGTCGTCGATGGTGATCCAGTAGACCACCCCGCCCTCGGGGACCTCGAACCGGACGGTCTTTGGCGGCAGGCGCTTGGCTTTGGCGGCCTCCGGGTCGGCGGCGGCGGTGGCGGCGGGCGGCGTGGCGGGCGCTGGCTCGCCCGCGGCGCCGGCGTCGGTCGGGGCGGCGGCGGCGGCGCCGGGCGCAGCCTTCGCGGCCG
>CAZNZH010000617.1:0-3921 GCA_964577445.1 uncultured Myxococcales bacterium | reverse complement strand
GCTCGCGATGGCGTCGCGCAGCAGCTCGCGGGTCAAAAACACGTCGGGCATCAGCGGCGCCACGGCGTCATCGCGCAGCGCCGAGCCCTCGACGATGCGCACCCAGCCGTCCTGGGCGAGGTAGACCTTGCCGGCGACGATCTCGCCGTCCAGCTCGGCCAAGAGCAGGCGAAAGGCCCCGGGCGCGCGTTCGCGCTCGTAGGTGATGAAGGTCTTGGGCAGCGCGCGCAGCGACAGCCGCTCGCAGGTGTCGCGATAGACTTGGTAGTACGCGTCGATCGCGGCGTCCGAGCTGTCCAGCCGGGCCGTCAGCCCGCCGCGCTCGCCGATACGCGCGTCGCGCCGCGCCCCCTTCGGCAAGAGCTCGTCGGGGTCGGTGGTGCCCGCGGGGACCGGCATCACCGCGCCGACCAGATCGTCACGCAAGAGCAGCCCGCGGTCGACGAAGGCCAGCCGCGCCGCCTGCCCGCCGCCAGGCCCCAGCAGGTAGATCGGGCTGCCTTGCTCGCGCGCTCGAGCGACCAGCGCCTTGTACCAGCCAGCGCTCCCGGGCTTATCCGCGCCGAACTGGCAGCGCTGACCGCACGCCAGGGTCGGCGCGAGCAGGTGCGGCGAGTTCCACGCGCAGCCCTCGCGATCGCCCTGGCAGTCCGCCGGCACCGTCGCCGCCCCGGGGAAATCAGCCAGCTCCGCCGGGACGGTGTCCGGCACCGGCTCGCGCTTGGTGCCACGAAAGATGTGCTTTGTCGGGACCGCGGCGGTCATGGCCGTGCCTCCTCCGGCGTCTCGTCCGCCTCGCGCTCGAGCCCGCCCACCAGCGTCAGCCCGGTCGCGTCGCTCGCCCCGTGCCGCGTCGCAGCCGGCAGCGGCACGTCGCGGGGGTTATACGGGAGGCCCTCGAGCTGGCAGTGGATCAGGTGCTTGATGTCGGGCGCGCAGGTGGTGCAGCCCGTGCATGCGTTCGTCGCGTCGCGCACCTCCCGCACCGTGCGCGCGCCGGCCACCACGGCGGCGCGGATCGTGCTCTCGGTGACCTGCTTGCACTTACAGATCAGGAGCTGCCCGGGGTCGGCCCCGTGCGGACAGACCTGACGCCCAAAGCAGCGATCGCAGAGGTGGCCCTTACAGTAGGGCACGTCCATCTCGAGGCGCTTGAGCACGTAATCGAAGTACTTCAGCGCGCGGATGTTGTCGTCGATGGTGCCGGTGACGTCGAAGGGCGGCGAGGGCAGGCCCATGGTGGTGATCTCAAAGCCCATGGCCAGACCGTACTGTAGCGCCGCGTTCACGAAGGGCGCGCCCCAGGCGAAGTCGTAGAAGACCGTGTCGCGCTCGACGAAGGCGCCGCCGAAGGGCTTGAGCCCCATGACCAGCAGCCGCCGCGCACCGAGGCTCCAGATGTGGTCCATCAGGGGCTCGAGGCTCTCGACGTTGCGCCGGTTCACCACGATGGAGCAGCTCACGTCGACGCCAGCGGCCACCAGGTTGCGGATGCCGGCCGAGGTCTGCTCGAGGCTGCCGCGCACCTTGGTCGTGCCGTCATGGATGTGCCGGTTGTGCCCGAAGATGCTGATGTTGGCGTGGGTCAGGCCCGTGAGCTGCGCCCGCCGCGTGAAGTCCGGGTAGGCGAAGCGGCGGCCGTTGGACGCCACGATGATGCGCTCGTAACCCTGCCGCTTGGACTCGGCGATGGCCGCGAAAAAGGTCGGCATGATCGTCGGCTCGCCGCCGGTGATCACCACGTCACGCCAGCCCTCGTCGTGCATCGCCGCGTAGAGCTCGGGGCCGAAGCTCTCGACCTCCGCCTCCATGGTGTGCTCGGCGCCGTCGGGGCTGATCTCGTAGCAGAACGCGCACCGCAGATTGCACTTGTCGGTCAGGGTCAGAAACTTCGCCACCCTCAGCCCCCCCTCACGCCGGCGGGCTCGGCGAACGCTGGGGAGTCGGCGAAGCGCTGCCCGCCGCTGAGCAGCGACGAGGGCCGCCCCGGGGGCGCCCACTGCATGTCGGGGAACATCGCGCGCACGATCTCGCTGTCCGGCCGGCGCTGTAGTCGCGGCCCATGGTACGGGTCCAGCTCGCCGTCACCGAACTGCGCGAGGTATTCCTCCTGCATCCCGAGGCAGACCGCGTTCATCGCGCAGCGCTGGCACGCGCCGGCCTTCGCGTAGGGGCTGCGCTCGGTGATGGTGTCGCCCTGGTCCCCGTTGGCTATCTCGGTCAGGTCGTCGACCCCGAAGTGGTGCTCGTAGCCCTTGAGCACGCAGTAGGGCAGCCCGCCGATGCCCATGTTCATGCCCAGGGCCACGCCGAGGTCGACGGCCTCGCGCAGCGCCGGCAGCACCTCGCGGATGCGCGGCACCAGGCTCTGCTGGTACGTCGCCGCCGCGCCGATGATCTGCACGAAGCTCAGGTTGACGTTCTTGACGCCGAGGCCCGCCAGCAGCTCGACCATCTGGGGAAGATACCGGTAGTTCTTCTTGGTGATGACCGAGTTGGTCATCACGGTCAGCGACCCGTAGGAGAGCAGGTTTTTCAGGCCCGCGATGGTCTGGGCGAAGCTGTCGGGGGTGCGCGTGATCGACTGGTGCACGCGCGCCGTGGGGCCGTAGACGCTGACCAGCGCGTGGGTCAGCCCGGCCGTGACCGCGCGCTGGGTGAACTCGGGGTAGGCGAACATCCGGCCGTTGGTCACCAGGGCGATGGTGCGCATGGAAGCGCGGCGGGCGGCCCGGACGATCTGTAGGAAGTCCGGGCGGATGGTCAGCTCGCTCACCGCGAACATCACCCGCCCGCCCGAGCGCGGCGCCAGCTCTTGGAGCGCCCGGATCACGCGCTCAGTCGGCACCACGTTCGCCGTCTTCATGATGTCCGCGACGCCGCAGTGCAGGCAGTTGTCGTTACAAAACGGCAGCTCCTCATCGAGGATCGGGATCTTCGGCGGGCGTCGCGCGGCGAAGATCGACCACGCGAGGCGGTTGACGCGCTCGACCACGATCTCAGCAGGCGGATCCTGGCTAAACGCGGTGATGAAGCGGCTGGCGACCGGCGCCAGGTGGGCCTGGGCGTCGGGCAGCGCGCCGGCGTAGCGCTGGACGGTCACGCCGCCCCGCGCCGGCTCCATGTCGGCCGGCACCCCGTCGGGCGCGGAGCCGCCGGTGTAGTTGAAGGGGTTCGGGTGGATGTGCAGGTTCGAGTAGCGCGCCATGAGCGAGCGCACCTGGCCCTGGGCGATGCGGAAGTCCTCTTCGGTCTCGCCGGGGTGGCCGACGATGATGTCGATGAAGCACTCAAAGCCGAGCTCGAGGGTGTCGTCGAGCACACGCCTGATCGAGCCGGGCTCTTCGCTGCGGCCCATGATCTGCAACATCCGCCGCGAGAAGTGCTGCACCTCGTAGGTCACCTGGTCGCAGCCGGCCCGGCGCATGAGGCCGAGGAGGCGCCTGTCCAGCCCTTCGGGGCGAAAGCGCCCCTGCCACGCGTAGGGCGCGCCGCGGGCGATGAGGGCCTCGGCGAGCTCGTCGAGCCAGCGCGGATCCCCGTTGAGCCGATCGTCGTTGAACTCGAAGCGGGTGGCGCCGGTGCGCGCGTGGTGCGCGTCCATCTCGGCGAGCACATGGGCCACCGAGCGCTGAGACGGCTTCGGCGCGGCGGTCGGCTCGCTCCACGAGCTGGCGCGGGTGACGCCGCCGCGGGCGGCCAGGATCGGCACGAACTCGGCGGGCAGGCGCTGGCCGCTGTAGTCGGGGAAAGGCAGCGCGTCCAGCGCGCGATCTCTGGCGTTCGGAGCGCGCCGGAGCGCGCCGCCCGACAGCGTGTTCAGGCCCGGCACGCCGGCGATGACCGCGTCTTCCCAGGTGCCGTCGCGGTGGGCGGCCGCCAGCAGCGTCATGGCGCCCTCGCCCTCCCCTTCGACCACGG
>CAZNZH010000616.1:0-3925 GCA_964577445.1 uncultured Myxococcales bacterium | reverse complement strand
CCGCCCGAGATCGGGCCCGGGATCGCCAAATCGCAGCACGAAGCCGCCCTCGCCGAGCGCCTCGACGCCAAAGATCGGGCCGCCCGGCTCGTCTTCGTCCTGGGGTCGCCCGGAGTCGAAGGCCACGCCCATCCCGGCGATGGGCACCAGCGGCGCCTCCGGTGGCGCCATGGCCGACTGGGGCACGGGCGCGCCCGCCACCACGGTGACCTCGCGCCCGCGCACCGCCGCCACGATGCCCAGGGGCGCCCCGCGGTGCTTGGGGAAGCGCCCGTCGACGAAGCTCTGGTGGTCGGTGCCGCCTAAAAATCCGCCGGTGAATCCTCGCGAATAGACGCGCCGCATCGCGCCGACGTCGTCGCCCAGCGTCGCCAGCGCGTCCGCGTCGCCTCGCCGCCCGTCGCACACCGCGTCGACCCAGCGCCGCATGGACTCCACCGCGGTCACCACGTAGGCGGCGCCCTTGAGCCGGCCCTCGATCTTGAGCGTGTGGACGCCGATGTCGACCAGCTCGGGCACGCTCATGTGCGCCGCGAGGTCGCGCGGGCTCAGCAGGTAGCGCGCCTCGCCCAGGGGCCGCCGCTCGCCGTCCACCAGCAGGTCGTAGGGCAGCCGGCAGCTCTGCGCGCACTGGCCGCGGTTGGCCGAGCGCCCGCCCCAGGCCTCGCTGGTCAGACACTGCCCGGACCAGGACACGCAGAGCGCGCCGTGGACGAAGACCTCGAGCTCGAGATCGGTGCCCTCGCGGACCCGCCGCACCTGCTCGGTGGTCAGCTCCCGCGGCAGCACGACCCGCGTCACGCCCAGGCCGCCGGCGAACTTCGCGCCCTCCGCGCTCGAGATGGTCATCTGGGTCGACGCGTGCAGCTCCAGGGCCGGGCACATCTGTTGAGCCATCAAACAGACCGCTGGATCCTGGACGATCAGGGCATCCACGCCCGACATCGCGACCCGCCGCAGCAGGGCCTCGACCACCGGCAGCTCGGCCTCGAAGACCAGGGTGTTGAAGGTCAGGTAGGCCCGCGCACCCGCGTCGTGGCAGGCCCGCACGATGGCGTCGAGGTCGGCGGCGACGAAGTTCTGCGCGCGCGCCCGGGCGTTGAAGCCGTCGTCGAGGCCGAAGTAGACCGCGTCGGCACCAGCGGCGAGGCCCGCGCGCAGGCTGTCCCAATCGCCGGCTGGAGCCAGGATCTCGGGCGGCTTGTTCCGGGTCGTCACGGCGGTCCTCGTCAGCGGGGTGGCGGGAGGCGGAGTGCCACGCGCGAACCGCGGGCGCAAGGTCCAGCCCTCATGGGCCGCCGATGGCGTAGAGGTTGTCGAAGCCGCGGAAGTACATGCGCTTCCCGATGAAGACCGGCGAGCCGCGGGCCGGCTCGAGCTGGTTGACCGCGAGCTCTTGGTAGGTGCGGCCCGTCTTCAGGACCACGATCACGCCTGACTTGCTGGTGACGTAGAGGCGGTCGCCGGCGATGACGGGGCTGGTGTAGATGTCGCCGTGGCCCAGCGGCAACGCCTTGTCGTACACGCCCTCGCCGGTCGCCGCGTCGAGCACCCACAGGGTGTTGAGGCGGCCGATGATGTAGACCAAGCCGTCGTGGGCGACCGGCGTGGAGTAGAGGCGCTCGTTGCCCAGCCGGGTGTGCCACTTCACGCTGCCGGAGACGCTGCCCCCGGAGCCTCGGAGCTGCACCGCCGTGGCCTCGATGGGGGCTGCGGCGTCGTCGCCGCCGATGAAGAAGATGGTCTCGCCCAGGGCGACCGGCCCGACGTAGAGCATCGCGCCCAGCGAGCTGGCCAGGGTGCGCCCATCGGAGACGCGCAAGACCGCCCCGGCTGGGGTCACCAGCACGCTCTGGCCACCGACGCGGAGGTGGACCGGGGTGCCGAAGTCGGTGTAGCTGTCGCCGGCCCACAGGGTCTTCCCGGTGGCCGGATCCAGGGCGTAGAGCTTGTTCATGGCGACGATGAGGCGGCCGTCGACGAGCAGGGGCGACGCGGCCTGACCGCGGGAGTAGCCGCGCATGGCTTGCAGCGGTGTGCCCAGCCAGCGGCCCCACTGGCGCTTGCCGGCGAGGTCGAAGGCGGTGACGGCGCCGTTGCCGAACACGGCGTAGACGAAGCGACCGTCGCTGACCGGCGTGGCGGAGGCGAACCCGAGCTCGGGGATGGGGTCCGGCGGGCGGTAGCGGTCGTGCTTGGCGAGCTGGGCGCGCAGAGCGTTCACCTCGGCGGAGAGCGACCCCAGCAGGGCCTTCGCGGTGGCGTCGGCGGCGCGTTTGCGGACGGCGCGCTTTTGCGTGGAGAGGGCCCTCTCGCGCTCGGTGAGCAGCGCGGTGATGCGCTTGGCCTCGGCCGCGTCGCGCTCGGCGGTCGCGCGCTCGGCGCCTTCGAGGCAGTCGGTCGCGCTGGTGGAGTGCTGCCACAGCTTCCGCCCGTCGGTGGCGGAGTACGCGAGCAGGTCGAAGGGCTCGGCGGTGACGAAGACCGTGTCGCCCACGATGACCGGCGACGCGTTCGACCACGCGGGCATCCGGGCCGACCAGAGCACGCCCGCCTCGGTCGAAAATCGCAGCGGCGGCTGGGCCGCGGGGAAGCGCGAGCTGCCGTCGCCGCGAAAGCCGGTGGGCGCGGCTGCGGCCCAGGCGGCGGGCCAAGCGAGCGAGGCGAGGGCCGCCAGGAGCGCTGCCCAACCCCGGCAGATGACGAGACGGTGGAGCATTGATGCCTTCGTTGGGTGCGCGCAGGGCCGCGCGCCGCGGGGATTCTAGTCGGCTCGCCCGTACGTCGCCAGCGTGGCCTGCGTCTGGTGCGCGGTTGACGCCCCCGGGCCTCGCCTCCCATGCTCGCGGCATCCATGCGGGCCGGAGCCGAGTCGCGTGAGTACCCCCACCACAAGGAGCCCTCGACGGCTCGTCGCGCTCGGCGCGCTCGGCGGCGTGCCGCTGGCGTCGTACGGGACGCGCGCCTGGTGGGGGCCCCACATCGTGGCTAGAGTCCATGATATCGGGGACTTCGGTGGCATCCGCTTCTGCGACGCGAGCGCGGCGTGGGAGGGGCGGCTGACGGTGGAGCGGCGGGGCTGCATGATGCCGATCCCGGGGCCCGCGCTGACGGTGCCGAGTGGGGGCGTGAAGGGCGACCTGCCCGAGGACACCTTCATCATGGGGGCGCAGGCCGACGATCCGAGCGCGCCCGGCTCCGACCCCGAGGCTCACACGGACGAGGGGCCGCCGCATCGCGTGCGCCTGCGGCCGTTTCGCATGCACCGCCATGAGGTGTCGGTCGCCCGGTTTCGTTGGTGCGTGAGGCTGGGGGGCTGCAAGGGCGAGGACGTCGAGCAGAGCGGTGGGTACTTCAATTACGGCCAGCCCAATCGCGATGGCCACGCGGTCAGCGGCGTGACGTGGTTCGGCGCGCGGGACTACTGCGCGCGAAACGGCGGGCGCAGATGGACCCGACGGTGAAGCTCGCGGATATCGGATTTCGTTGCGTCACCGACGTGCCAGAGGGGCGATGACGCGGGTGGGGGAGGGGGCGGAGCGCGCAGCACGCGACACGCCGCCGCGGGCTGAGGCGACCCCGGGCGCCGCGGGGGCGTCTCGGCGCCTCTTAGCCGTCGACGCGCTCCGGGGCATCGCCGTGCTGCTGATGATCGAGCAGCACTTGGGCGTCTGGCTGTGGAAGGTGCCAGCCGGGCACAAGGTCTGGGACTACCCGGTGCTGGTGGGCATCAACGCGCTCGGGGGCGGCGCAGCGCCGGCCTTCATCACCGTGGCTGGCGTCGGCGCGGCCCTGTTCGTGCCCGGACGCTCGCGCCCCGACCGCGCGATGTTCCTCCGCGGGCTCGTGGTCATGGGGTTCGGGCTGCTGCTCAATCTGCTCGCGCCCAACTGGTTTAGCTGGCGCTCCTGGTTCGTGCTGCACC
>CAZNZH010000615.1:0-3928 GCA_964577445.1 uncultured Myxococcales bacterium | reverse complement strand
GCGAGCGACCGGTCGAGATCGACGGCGTGCGGCGGGTCTACCGAGTCGTCGAGACCTCAGACGCTGTCTGGGTGTTCGACGGGCGCCACGCCCGGCGGCTGACCGAGATCTCGCCCTTCCCGGTGCCGAGCGCGATCGAGGAGTCCGGTGGCTGCGCGGCACCCATGCCCGGCAAGGTGCTGCGCATCCTGGTGGCCGCGGGCGAGGTCGTCGAGGCGGGCCAGGGCGTCGCCATCGTCGAGGCCATGAAGATGGAGCACATCCTCACCGCGGCGGCGCGCTCCACCGTGACGGCGGTCCTGGCGGCCGAGGGCGACCAGGTGCCCGCGGGCGCGCCGCTGGTGCTGCTCGAGCCGCTGGCCGCTACCCCAGGCGGCGTGACCGAGTGAGGCCGGCCGTGGGCGCCCTCCCCCGCCCTCAGCGCCGGAGCTGGTCCACCTGCCGCTCGCTGAGCTCGCGCGCCGCACCCGGCAGCACCTCGACCGCGACGGCGCTCAACTGCACCACGACGCGCTCGCCCAGCGCCAGGATCGACTTCAGCTCCGGGCGCAGCTCGACGAGCTTCCACCACCCGGCGCTGTACGGCGCGACCCGAATCGTCTCGACGCCGTCGCGCAGCCCCGTGTCGACCCACGCGCCGCCCTTATACTGAAACCCATGGCCGCCGACGTGGCGGACCGAGCGCGAGTCCTCCTCGGTCGTGGTCTTGGCCTGGTAGTGCTTCATCGCCTTCGCCGCGGCGACCTCGCGGGCCGGAGCCGCCGGGGCGGGCGCACCTCGCGGCGGCGACGCTGAATCGGCAGCACCTCCACCAAACGCCTGGCGCAGCGTGCGGCCCGCCTCGCGCGCCCCCATCTCGCCGTCCAGCGCGATGGGCCGCGACGGGCGCGGTGGGGCCGCCCCGGTCTGCGGCGCGGCGCGCACAGGCCGCGGGCCGTTGTCCTCGGTGACGAGGTAGCTGGTGAATGGCGTGACGATCCCGTAGCGCGTCGCGAGCTGGACGACCTCCTCTCGCAGCTCCGCCGACTCGCCGCGCTGCCGGATCTCGTCGAGCAGAAAACCGACCTGCCGATGGGCCCATATGGACGCGATGAAGGCTTGGTCATCGCGCCGCTCCGGCAGGGGCGCCTCAAAGTCCCAGGTGCGCTCCTCGCCGTTCATCCGCCCGCGCAGCCGCACGAGCGCGTCGCCGGCCTTCCGGTACCGCCCCAAGACCACGAGCTGCTGGCCTTTGAACAGGTCCGGCAGCGCGCGCGGCAACATCGCGTAGGGGCTGATGTTGCGCACCTCGAGCCGCAGATCGGTCACCACCGGGTGGGAGAGCTGGCTGTAGAGCGCCGAGATCTGGCGGTCCAGGTCGTCGTCGGCCCCGAGATACGCCGAGGTCCCGCCGTGGGCCTGGGCCAGCCGGTCGAGGAGCTGCGCGTCCAGCTCCTCGCCCACGCCGAGGGCGAAGAGCCGCGTGGCCCCGCGTTGGTCGAATCGCGCGGCGCGCTCGAGGATCTTGTCGCGGGCGGTCTCGCCCACGGTCGGCCGGCCGTCGGTGATGAAGAGCACGATGTGCGGCTCCGCGTCGGTCTGGGTCTGCCCGTCCACGGCCCGGAGCGCGGTCTCGAGCGCCGCGTCGATAGCCGTGCCGCCCGCGGCCTCGAAGCCCGCGACGAAGCGGCGCGCCTCCGCCAGATGTGGAGCGTCGGCCGGCTGCGCGGTCTCGGCGAAGGACTCCACGTCGCTCGAGAAGCGGATCACGTTGAAGTGGTCGCCCGGCCCGAGCTGATCGAGGCACCACGAGAGCGCGCGCCTCGCGTCCTCGAGCTTGCCGCCGGCCATGGAGCCGGAGGTGTCGAGCACGAAGGTGACGTTTTTGTGCGCGAGCTCGCTGCCCTCGAAGACCTCGCGAGGCGACGCGAGCACCATGAAGTACCCGGGCTCTCCGGGGGGCCGGTGGCTGAGAACCTGAAGGCCCACGTCCGCCCGCGACACGCTGACGTAGAGCACGAAGTCCGTGTCCAGAGCCGCCTGCTCCTGCTCGAAGCCGACGGTCGCGTTGTGCTCGCCCTTTCGCTGCACGGAGATCCGGTGCGTCGGCGAGTAGATGGCGCGCAGCGGCGTGACGTTGGCGAGCTTCACCGTCAGCGTCATGTCCTCCAGGGTCCGCGACGCCGCCCGCGGGGTGCGCAGGGGGTGCACCAGCTTGTAGGCGCCGTCGAGGAAGGGCAGCACCTGGGTGTAGGTGAGCTCGATGCGCTGGTCGCCGCCCGCTACCACCGGGTAGATGCGCGCCTGAAAGAGGCTGTCGCCCACCCACTCCACCAGCGCCGGGTCCTTCATCTGGGCGACGATGCCCTCGTAGATGGCCTTCGCTCGCTCGCGCGGGAGCACCTCGCCCTGCTTCATTTCGCCATTCACCATCAGGCGAAAATCGACGATGACCGCGCCCTCGGGCAGCGGGAAGAGGAAGGTCGCCTCGAGGTCGCGCCCGGTGCGGTTGGTGAAGACCTGCTCGACCTTGGTCACGGCCGTGCCGTCGTGGGCGTCCACGCTCACGCGGTGGTAGCGGACCGCCAGCGGCTCGCTGCTGTCGCGGGGCAAGAGCAGGCCGCTGGCGAATGCGTTGGGCCCGAGGGCGAGAGCGGCAGCGGCGACGGTCAGGGCGGCGAGGGTGCGGCGCATTGGGTGTCTCCACGCGAAGGGGGCGGCGCTGGGTGCGCGCCTGGGAGCCGGCGACCGTACGCGGTCCGGGCTGGCGGGTCGTCGCCATGAGACGCGGCGCGCGCCGAAAGGATCTCCCGCCCGCACGCCCGCCGTCCGCCACGGACACCCGTCAGCGAGGCCGCGCGGCGATGCGTCCCCAATGGCTGCGAGGCGCGATGCGAGCCGCCTTCGCCGCCGCGCGGGCCGCCTCGGCTTCGCGTCCCTGGCCATGGAGCGCGTCGGCCAGCCAGGCCAGGTTGCGCGCGCGGGTCGCCGAGGTCAGCGGGAATGCCCCGGCGCGGGTCAGGCCGGCCAGCGCGTCGGCCGCCCCCGTCGCGTCGCCGCGCACCCAGGCCAGCCGCGCCTTCACCGCCCGCACGTCCTCGTCCTTGTCCCCGCCGCGCAGCGCCGCAGCCGCCGCCAGGGCCCGCTCGGCCCAGAAGGGCTGGCCGAGCAGCAGGTTGGCCTCGGCCTCGGCCGCGAGCGCTGAGGCCCGCATCTGGGGCGGCGCGTCCCCGTCACGCCGGAGGTCCAGCCCCGCGTCGAGCGCCTCCCGTGCCAGACCGCACAGGGCCAGTCCCTGAACGCGTCGCAGCCGAAAGTACAGGCGCAGCCCGCGAAAGCGCTCGGCCTGGATGCGGTGAGCGCTCGCCACGTCGAAGAGCTCACCGCTCCCCTCGTGTACCAGCCTGTGTACCGACCGGTACGCGCCGTAAGCGCGAAAGAAGAGCCAGGCGAAGACCAGGTGAATGACCCCGGCGGCGATCAGGGTCACGGGCTCGTTCGGGATCGCTTCGACGAAGATCAGCGTCGAGGTCAGCAGCGAGCCGACCACGAAGATCGCGAAGAGCACCGCTAGCATGAGGTCGGCCTCCCGGCGCCGCGCGCGGCCATCTGGGGACTCGGCGTGCGCGCGCTGATGTGGGCTGGCATCAGCACCCGCTCAAAACGACGCGTTGAGGAGGAGCCCGCCTGAGCGCGCGCCGACCACGGGCGCGAGGCTGACGCTCGGTGAGCGCGCGCCACCGCCGCCCGCGTCCCCCACGGCCGCCCCCGGAGGCGCGGTGGGCCGCCGGGGCCACATCATCAGCCCCCCGACGAGCACGACGGCGCCGGCGCCGATGAGGCCCTTGCCCGCCTTGGGCGCCACGTCGCTCTCGCGCAGCTTCGTCGAGCTGATGGGGTTGGTGACCACGAAGATGCCGGCGGCCAGCGAGAGCACGCCCACCGTCAC
>CAZNZH010000614.1:0-3931 GCA_964577445.1 uncultured Myxococcales bacterium | reverse complement strand
GGGTTGACCGCGAACTGCACGTTGGAGCCGCCGGTGTCGACGCCGATCTCGCGCATGATCGCGATGGCCGCGTCGCGCATCCGCTGGTACTCGCGGTCCGACAGCGTCTGGGCCGGCGCGACGGTGATCGAGTCGCCCGTGTGCACGCCCATGGCGTCGAAGTTCTCGATCGAGCAGACGATCACGCAGTTATCCGCGTGGTCGCGCATCACCTCGAGCTCATACTCCTTCCAGCCGATGATGCTCTCTTCGACGAGGATCTCGCTGGCCGGCGAGGCGTCGAGGCCCCAGCGGATCGCGTGGTCCAGCTCCTCGGCGTTGTAAGCGACGCTGCCGCCGAAGCCGCCCAGCGTGTACGAGGGGCGCAGGATGATCGGGAAGGTCAGCGACTCGTCCTCGATGACCTGGTAGGCCTGCTCGCGGGTCCGCGCGTAGCCCGAGCGCGTCACCCGCAGGCCGATGCGCTCCATCGCCGCCTTGAAGGCCTCGCGGTCCTCGGCCTTTCGGATGGCCGCCAGGCTCGCGCCGATCAGCTCGACGTCGTAGCGCTCCAGCACGCCGCGCTTGGCCAGCTCCAGCGCCAGATTCAGCCCGGTCTGCCCGCCGATGGTCGGCAGCAGCGCGTCGGGCCGCTCGCGCGCGATGATCTGCTCGAGCACGTCCGGGGTCAGCGGCTCGATGTAGGTCGCGTCCGCCATCTCCGGATCGGTCATGATCGTCGCGGGGTTCGAGTTCACGAGGATGACGCGATAGCCCTCCTCGCGCAGCGCCTTGCACGCCTGCGTCCCGGAATAATCGAACTCACAGGCCTGGCCGATCACGATCGGACCCGACCCGATGAGAAGAATGCTCTTGATGTCCTCGCGCTTAGGCATGGGTCTCCGTCGCGTGGGCGGTGCGGGCTCAGGTGTCGCGGATGAGGCGGTCGTCGGGCCCGAGGGCGTAAGGCACCGGCAGCGCGTCCTCGGCCTCAAGGCGCGCGCGCCAGGCCGTGAGCGGCCAACCGTTCTCGATGAGCTGCTCGATGATCACCGTCTTCACGCGCGGTGACTCGTCCGGGTCCAGCGCGCGCTCGACCGCAGGGCCCAGCGCGACCTCTTCCCCGTAGGTGATCAGGGCGTCCATGGCCAGGATGCGGACCTCTTCGTCGCGATCGGTGACCAGGTCCAGCAGCCGGGCCTGGACCTTCGGGTGCTTGAAGTCGCGGAGGTTGGCGACCAACTGCACCTTCTGGTCGTTTTGGCGGCTCTCCTTGGCGAGGGAGCGGTCCAGCGCCGCGAGGAGCAAGCCGACCGCCGCCTCGGTGCCAGCGATGTCGCGCAGCGCGCGCAGGGGCCAGTACACGGCGTCGTTGATCTCGACGAAGGCCTTGATGGGCTCGATGGCCTTGAGCCCCGAGTCGATGAGCAACTGGCAGGCGTACTCCTTCTCGTCGTTGTCGTGGATCGACGCCTCCACGCGGTAGGTGAAGCGCTGCAAGAGCCCCTGGATCGCCTCGGGCGTGCCCATGTCCGCCAGCACCTCCATCGCGCGCATGCGGTCCTGGGTCTGGGTGTGGGCGTTCGTCAGCCGCGACACGTGCCGACTGGTCTTCGATGACTTCCCGAACCTATCGAAGAGACCCATCTTCGTCCTCCCTGGACATCGACGTCGCGCGAGCCGGGAGGCCCATAGCAGATCAGGCCTGCCGCGGCAACGCGGGGCTGACAAAGCGACCTGCTCCGCTCTATGCTCCGGCGCCCAAGCGACCCGGAGGTTGGCGCTGTGGCCGTGCAGATCATTTTGGCTTCGCAGTCCCCGCGGCGAAAGGAGCTCCTCGAACGCGTGGGCTTCTCCGTCAAGGTGGTGCCCGCGAACATCGACGAGATCCGGCTGGACGACGAGACGGTGGAGCAGTTCGCCAAGCGGATGGCCCGCAGCAAGTGTCTGGCCGTCGTTCGCCGCATGCAGGCCACGCTCTACCAGGTCGACCCCGAGGGCGGCTCGTCCATGCCGTCGCCGTCCGCGCGCCGGATGTCCGAGACCCGCTGGGTCATCGCCGCCGACACCATCGTCGCCCTGGGCGAGGAGCTGCTGGGCAAGCCCAAGGACACGGCGGAGGCCGCCGACATGCTGGCGCGCCTCGCGGGCACGCGCCACCGGGTCATCACGGGTTTTTGCCTCCACGATCTCCGCAAAGACAAAGAGGGCGTGCAGGCCGTCAGCACCGACGTGCTGTTCAAGCGGCTCACGACGACCGAGATCGAGAAGTACGTGGCGGTCGGTGAGTCCATGGACAAGGCCGGCGCGTACGCGATTCAGGGCGTCGGCGCCTACCTGGTCGACTCGATCGTCGGCTCCTACACCAACGTCGTCGGGCTGCCCATGTGCCAAGTCATCGAAATGATGGAGGAAATGGGCGCTCGGGACGTGCTGCCCTATTGAGCGCCGGCGTCCCCGAGCTGGCCGAGCGTTACGAGGCCGTGCGCCAGCGCGTGGCGGAGGCCTGTGGCGCGGCGGGTCGCCCGGTCGATGACGTCACGCTGGTCGCGGTGTCCAAGCGGCACACGGACGAGGCGGTGCGGGCGGTGGCGGCCCTCGGGCAGGTCGACTTCGGCGAGAACCTCGTCCAGGCCTTCGAGGGGCGAAACCGGTCGCTGCAAGATCTCGGGCTGCGCTGGCACCTCATCGGCCCGGTCCAGACCAACAAGGCGCGACACCTCGCGGCGTGCAGGCCCGCGCTGCTGCACACCATCGACCGGGCCGCGCTGGTCGAGGCGCTGAGCCGTCGGCTGGACGGCGCGGCCCCGCCCGGCCCCCTGAACGTGCTGATCCAGGTGGACATCGACCGCGAGGCGCAGAAGTCCGGCTGCGCACCCGAGGACGTCGACGCGCTGGTCGACCTCGTCTCAGCCAGTCCCGCCCTGCGCTTGCGGGGCCTGATGTGCATCCCGCGGCCGGCCTCGGTGGCCAGCCCGAGGGCGGCCTTCGCGCGCACTCGCGCCCTGCTCGACGGGATCTCCGACCGACTCGACGCGACGGCTGGCCCCGCCGTGCTCTCGATGGGCATGTCCGACGACTTCGCCGACGCGATCGCCGAGGGCAGCACGCTGGTGCGGGTGGGTACGGCGATTTTCGGCGCCCGCGCCTGACAAGCGGCGCGGTTCAGTCGCTAGAGCCGCCGCCGCCAGCGCCAGGAGCGGCGCCGACGTTGCCGAAGCAGTGGTCGTACTCGTTGACGCAGCTCAGCCCGTCGCTGGCCGCCTTCTTCTTGCACGCGCTGACCTCCTCGGCTGGGGTGCCGACGCAGCGCGCCTCGGCGCAGAGATCCAGATCCAGGTACACCTTGGCCGTGGCGGCGGCCACGTCCTCAAGGCACGCCCGGTGGCAGGCGACGTCGAGGTTACCTGGAGCGTCGAAGCAGCCGGAGAGGCAGCCGCCGATGAACGCACAAGCCGACGCGCCGTCCGCTCCCGGCGCCCAGCACGTGGCGAACTCGGTGAGGCAGTTCAGGCGCAGGCAGGTGAAGTGGCTGGCGACGGTCAAGCCGAAGGGGCACGTGTTGGCGCTGGCGCACTGCACCAGGGCAGCGGCCGACGCGCGCTCGGTGGGGTTGTCGGCGGTGCAGGTCCCGAGCGCCGCGGTGACGCAGCTCGCGACGCCATCGCCCGTCGCGTCGGCGCACGCCTCGAAAACGCAGTCCGCGACGGAGGGACAGAGGGCGCCCGCGACCACGGCGTCAGGCTTGGGGGCATCTGGCGTGGAGATGTCGAGCGCGACGACAGTGTCCGGCGTCACCGGCGTGTCGGGGGTCTCGGTGAGGTCAGGCTGAGCGGCCACATCCCCCGCCCTCGCGTCGGCGTCGGCCGCCACAGCGTCGACGCCCGTGTTCGCGTCAGCCGCCCCAGCGTCGACGCCGCCCCCCTTCGCCCCGTCATCGCAAGCGACGCCG
>CAZNZH010000613.1:0-3940 GCA_964577445.1 uncultured Myxococcales bacterium | reverse complement strand
CGACTTCACCGGCGACGCCGCGGGCCTTCAGGGCCTGCGCGACCTCTGGGGCCAGGCCCTGGGCCCCGTCGTCATGGGCCGCCGCGTCCCCAAGAGCTCGCGCCGCATCGTCGAGCACCACCGCCTCGACGTCGCCACCCACCCCTTCCTCAGCGACCACGCCATCGCGGGCATCCCCGTCCTGCCGCTGGCCTCCGCGGCGGCCATGCTCGCTGGCGCCGCCCAGCTCGAGGCTCCCTTTTCCATCGAAGAGCTCACGCTCTTTGCCGGGATCTCGGCCAGCGCACCGGTCGACCTCCGCGTCTCGGTGAGCGGCGACCGCGCCGAGCTGCGCGCAGGCGCCCGCGACACCCTGAGCTACAGCGCGAAGCTCGCAGCCCAGCCCGAGATCCCTCCCGCCCGCGAGCCACGCGCGGGCGGCGCCCCACCCAGCCTGACGCTTCAGTCCTTTTACAGCGGCATCACCTTCCACGGCCCGCTGCTCCAAGGGATCACCGCCATCGACGTCGTGGGCGACGACTTCATCCGCGGCCGGGTCCGCACCAGCCGCCCCACCGACTGGATCCCCGGCGCCGAGCGCGACCGCTGGGCCATCGACCCGCTCACCCTCGACAGCGCCCTTCAGCTCGCCGGCTACGTCGCCTGGGTGCGCCACGGCCGCGCCGGGACGCCGGTCGGCATCCGCCGCTACACCCAGCTCGCGCCCCTGCCCCCAGGCGAGGTCTCGGCCGAGGTCTGGTTTGACGACGGCGACGAGGACCGCTTCACCGCGACCGTCATGCTGCGCGACGCCGCCGGTCAGCTCTTGGCACTCGCCGAGGGCGTGACCGGCCAGATGCGCCAGGTCGAGGCCTCCGGATCCGCAGACGCCGCCGCCCAAGACGACGACGGCCTGACCGGCTTTCAGGTCAAGCGCGAGTGGGTCGATCTCACCCAGTGGGCCGGCTACAAGGACCTCCAGTTCCGCCTTCAGGGCTTGAAGATGCTGGGCCTGGACAACCCCTACTTCGACGTCCACGAGGGCACGGCGAAGCACACGTCGGTCATCGCCGGGCGCGAGGTCATCAACTTCTCGTCCTACAACTACCTGGGCCTGTCGGGCGACCCGCGGGTGCGCGCGGAGGTCGTCGCCGCCATGGACCGCTACGGCACCTCGGTCAGCGCCTCGCGGGTGGCCAGCGGCGAGCGCCCCTTCCACCGCGAGCTGGAGGACGGCCTCGCCCAAGCCCAGGGCGTCGAGGCGGCCCTGGTCTTCCCGTCGGGCCACGCGACCAACGTGTCCACCATCGGCCACCTCTTCGGCCCCAACGACCTCGTCTTGCACGACGAGCTGATCCACGACTCGTGCATCCAGGGCATCAAGCTGGCCGGCTCCGCGCGCCAGGGGTTTTCCCACGACGACCCGGACCACGCGCGCTCGATCCTCAACAAACACAGGCGCCACTACGAGAAAGTGCTGATCCTGGTCGAGGGCGCCTACTCGATGGACGGCGACCTCGCCGACATGCCGGCCTTCATCGCGCTGCGCCACCGGTACGGCTGCATGCTGATGGTCGACGAGGCCCACAGCTTCGGCACCGTGGGCGCTACCGGCCGCGGCGTCGGCGAGCACTACGGCATCGACCCCACCGAGGTCGACATCTGGATGGGCACGCTGTCCAAGTCGCTGGCGTCCATGGGCGGCTGGATCGCCGGCAGCCGCGCGCTCATCGACTACATGCGCTACACGACGCCCGGCTTCGTCTTCGCCGCCGGCATGACGCCGACCCTGGGCCAGGCGGCGCTCTCGTCGCTGCGCTACATGCGCGAAGAGCCTTGGCGCGTACAGACGCTCCAGTCCAACGCGCGCTTTTTTCAGCGCGAGCTCCACAAGCGCGGCGTCGACACCGGCTTGGCGACGGGCCTCTCGCCGGTCGTCCCGGCCATCACGGGCGACTCCATGCAGGCGCTTCACCTGTCGCAGCGCCTCCTGAGCCAGGGCATCAACGCCAAGCCCATCATCTTCCCGGCCGTCGCCAACGACGCGGCGCGCCTGCGCCTCTTCGTCACGGCGCTCCACACCGAGGCCCAGCTCAGCCACAGCGCCGAGCGGGTCTCGGAGACGCTGGCCGAGATCCGGCGGGAGATGAAGCGGTAGCCACGCCGGCCCGAGGCACGCCGGCCCCGGGCACGCCGGCCCCGGGCACGGTAGACCTGTGGCTCGCCGACCCGGAGGCGTCAGGCTACGCGCGGCTGGCCGACGACGTCCTGGCGCCCGACGAGCACGCCCGCGCCGAGCGCTTCACCCACCGCCACGCGAAGGCCGTCTACCGCGGCGCCCGCGCGCTGGTGCGCCAGACCCTGTCTCGCTACTCCGACACCCCCGCCGCCGACTGGCGCTTCGCGGTCGGCGCCCACGGCAAACCCAGCGTCGCCGCGCCCGCCTTTCCGCTGGCGTTCAACCTGTCGCACACCCGCGGGCTGGCCGCCGTCGCGGTCGCGCCAGCAGGCCGAGTCGGCTGCGACGTCGAGCACACCGGCCGGCGCGGGCGCCTCGAGGCCATCGCCCGGCGCTTCTTCACCCCGGCGGAGCTGGTGACCTTCGAGGGCCTCGACGAGGCAGGAAAACGCTCGCGATTCTTCGATATCTGGACGCTCAAGGAGGCCTACACCAAGGCCCGCGGGCTGGGCTTTCACCTGCCGACCACCAGCTACGCCGTCTTGGGCGGCCAGGGCGGCGCGCTGGCGCTGCGCGTCGCGGCCAGGGCCGAGGAGCCCACGCCCGAGATCTGGCGTTTTCACCTGGGCCAGCTCGGCGCGCATCACCGGGTGGCGCTGGCCGTCGACGCGCCGCTCGTGGCCGTCCGCACCTTCCGCGCGAGCGCCGACGGGAGCTGGATCTCGGCCGGGTCCTGATCTCGCCTAGCCGTCGGTCACGTCGATGCCGACGGGGTTGTCACGCAGCATCTGCGGTACCAGGATGTCTCGCTCCTCGTACGCCATGTTCTCGCCGAGCAGGTCCATCACGCTGCGCAGGGCCGCCAGAAACTGGGGCAGCCCCACGTTGTCATCGCCCAGCAGCGGTCGCAGCCGGGCCATACGCGCGTGCTGCTCACTGTGGTAGCGGACCACGTCGCGGGTGTTCACTTTCCCCCAGTTGGTCGACTCCAATAGTGCGGGAATCAACACCTCGTCTTCGTAGTCCATGTGCTCAGCGAGGCGCGCGACGAAGGCGCGGGTGGCGTCGAGCAGCGGCCCGGAAGGGGTCGGGCGGTCGGTCGAGGACCTGCGGATCAGCGCGTCCAGGGCGTCCATGGCGTCGCGGAGCTCCGCGTGATCATCGAGGGCTCGCGCGCGGATCTCGTCGAGCATGTCGCCTCCTTGGAGCCCCAAGGGCTCCGACTACAGCCCCGTGGCGGGCTGGGCCCCTCCAAAAGCGAGCAAGAAGCGATCCACCGCAGCAAGAGGGCTCAAGCTCCGGCGATCTGCCCCGCGGCGCGGCGCGACGGGATGGCGCCAGGCGGGAGAGCCAGATGAGGGCGCTACGTGAGATCGAACTCGTCGTCGTCCGTCGGCCCCGCCAGGGTGCGGGTGGCGGCATCCCGGCGCAGGTGCGGCCACACGTCGCGCGCCAGGACGGCCAGCCGGCGCTCGGCCTCGCCCTGCTTGAGCTCAGCGTTGCGGACCCGCTCGACCAGAGTCGGGTTCTTGAGCGCCTCGCGCACCGCCAGGGCGCGTCGAAGGGCAGCCCCGGGGCGCTCCTGCGTGAGCGCGCACAGCTCGGCGAGGATCCTGCGGACGTCGGGCGCGTCGAGCGGCACCTCCGGGTCCATCATCCGCGCCTCGCCAGGTCATCTCGAGCGAGGTCGAGCGCTGAAGCTACGAACATGGAGTCATCCTCTCGGGCCAGGGCGTCGAAGGCCGCCAGCAGCGCCTTCGATGGCTTGGCTGTGCGGCCCAG
>CAZNZH010000612.1:0-3945 GCA_964577445.1 uncultured Myxococcales bacterium | reverse complement strand
ATGAACCCGATCCTGAAATTCCTGGAGCCGTTCGGCAGCTTTTCCTCGGTCGACCAGCGCGACGTCGCCCTCGGCATCTTCGCCGTGCTGCTGGTCGCCTCGCTGTTGTCGTCGCTCGTCGTCACGCTGCTCTACCGGCGCTTCCCCCCCGAGATCGCCTCGACGACGACCGCGCTCGCGGAGCTCGAGGACCGCCTGCGCCGCATGGGCAAGGTGACGCCGCGTGAGGTCGTCGTCGGCGTCGTCTTGGTCATCACCGTGGGCCTGTGGGCGTTCGCCGGCGAGACCTACGGCCTCGCCAACATCGCGCTGGTCTCCATGGCCGCGCTCTTCGCCCTGGGCGCGCTCCGCTGGCAGGACGTTCAGGAACACGTCGACTGGGGCCTGGTCGTCATGTACGGCGGCGCCATCTGCCTCGGCAGCACGATGGAGCGCACCGGCGCTGCCCTGTGGCTCACCGAGCAGGTCTTCGACGGCGTCAACGTCGGCCCCCAAGCGCTGATGATGCTCATCGCCCTGGGCGGGGCCGTCGCGACCGAGTTCATGAGCAACTCCGCCGTGGTCGCCATGCTCTTACCCCCCGCGCTCTCCCTGGCGGAGCAGCACGGCATCGATCTCCGCGCCATGACCATGGCCGTCGTCCTGCCGACGAACTTCGCCTTCCTGCTGCCCATCGCCACGCCCGTCGCGGCCATGGCCTGGACCTCGGGCTACTTCACGCCGCGAACCGTCGCCAGCTCCGGTCTGGTGCTGAACGTCTTCGCGTGGCTCTCGATGGCCCTCCTCATCTACGTCTGGTGGCCCGCCGTGGGCCTCCTGTGAACACCCGCTCGACCCGATGCCCGAAACCCTTGCCGATTCCCGGCTCGGGTGGCATCTTCCCCCCGCCTGAAGCTGCGGTCCTGATCCGTGGCGCAGCCGGCCCTGTGGAGTAATTCATGGCCTATATCGTCGCCGAGCCCTGCATCAAATGTAAGTACACCGACTGCGTGGCGGTGTGCCCCGTCGACTGCTTCTACGAGGGCGAGAACATGCTCGTCATCAACCCTGACGAGTGTATCGACTGCGGCGCGTGCGAGCCCGAGTGTCCGGTGAACGCCATCTTCGAAGAGGACGACCTGCCGGAGAAGTGGAACGAGTACACGTCCCTCAACGCGCGCCTCGCCGAGCTGTGGCCGAACATCACCGAGCAGCACGCCCCCATGGACACCGCCGACGAGTTCAAAGACGTCGAGTCCAAGCGTGACTTGCTCAGCGAGGAGCCGCACAGCGGGTGAGTGAGTGATTCGCGAGCGAGCGCGGGGCCTTCGCAGGTGCCGCGCTCGCCTTCGGCTCAGCTCTCGATGGCCGCGCGCGGCGGCGTGTCCACGTCGGCCCACGCGCGCTCCAGCGCCTCGCGGGCCTCGTCGGTCGCCGGCATCGCCCCGCCGATGGTGGCGATGCCCGAGACCTCGCGCAGCGCAACACCTCCCCAGCCATCGACGACCAGCCGTCGTCGGATCTCGGCCCATGTCGATGCGTTCATTGGCCACCCTCCCTGGGCTACGAGGGTGGGTCCAGGCCCGCAACGCGTCAATTTTCCTCGCTTCTCGCCGCCAGCCACCCGACGCGGGCCAGCCAGTCGTCGATGGTCGCGCGGCGCCCGCTTGACGGCGTGAGCTCGCGAGCGCGAGTGAGCGAGTCCGCGGCGCGCGGATAGTCGCCGGCGCGGGTCTCGGCCACACCGAGCGACCAGGCGTTCTCGCGCTCCATCAGCGCACGCGTGTCCTCGCCCAGACCCGAGTCCGCGCCAAAAGCCAGCCCGGCCCCGGCGGTGGCGGCGGCACGCGACGCGGTCACGAAGTCCCCCTCGCCCAGCACCCGGCGCGCCACCAGATAAAGCGGCAGCGGGTCCCCCGGCAGGTCGGTGACGGCCTCTTTGAGGTACTCCGCCGCGTCGTCACCCTCGCCGTGGTTCATCCCGAGCAGGTACGGCCCCAAGATGGGCTCGCGCGATGGGGACTCCGCCGTGTCGCGCTTGACCAGCACCCCGCGCCGCCGGTCCTCGCTCTGGGTCGCCTTGGCGAGCTCGCCGTAGAGCTCAGCCGCGGCGGCCGGGTCGCCCGCCCTCCAGCGCGCGTCGGCCCACAGCTCGCGCACCCGCGTGAGGGTCGCCGCGTCGACCCCCTCGATCCCCTCGAGGCGGCGCAGCGCCTCGGCGACGCCGTCCGCGTCACCCGCCAGCGATCGCACCGCCGCCACCAGCCCGAGTGCGCGCGGCTGGTCGGGGATGAAGGCCGCCACCCGGTCGGCGAGCCCGATGGCGGCGGGGAGATCGCCCCGGCCGATCTCGCGGCCGATCTCGGCCTCGAGCCGGGCGATCTCCAAGGGGCAGACGCGCGAGAAGACCCCCTGGCGGTCGTAGCGCTGAACGGCCAGGGCGATGGCGTCCTCGGGCAAGACGAGCTGGTCTAGCCAGGCCTCCCACGCCCGCACGAGCTCGGGCAGCGGCTGGCCGTAGGCGGCCTCGAGATCCCCGCCCGCGTAGGCCGCGAGGAAGGCCTGGGGCCCGCGCGTCTCGAGGAGCCAGCCCAAAAATGAGCCGGCGGCGACGTAGGCCTTGCCCGCGGGCTGGGTCCAGAAGCCGCCCGGGCCCATGATCGCGAGGATGTCGGGGTCCAGGGCGGCCCGGCGGAGCGCGGCGGCCCACTCGTGCGTCAACAGCGGCCCGCTCGGGGGCTCGAGGGCCTCGGCGGCGCCCTCAACCAGCGCCATCTGGGGCACAACACCGCGAAATGGAACGTGAAACGGACCGGGCGACACGCCGCCCAAGACCACGTGCGCCAGCTCGTGCTGGAGCACCGGATCCCCGTAGCTGGGCCGGTTGATGTGGATCTGGTCCAGCCACGGTCGCGCGATGTCCACCCGCGAGCCGCCCATGAGCGCGCGCTTCTGCGCCGGGCTGCCGTAGACGAAGCTCTCGATCTTCCGCGGGTGCCGGATCCCCAAGCGCTCTTCGATGCGGCTCAGCCGGAACCGGTGGTCCTCGAGCAGCGCTTCGGCTTCGGCGTGGTCGATGGACTCGGCGTCGTAGCGCAGCACGATCCGGTCGTCGGACAGCTCGCCGCCAAGCGCGCGGGCGATGTAGTCGGCGTCGATCTCGAAGCCGATGGTCGCCCGCAGGCCGAACGCCAGGCCAAACCCGGTCGTGACGATGGCGAGCGCTACCCAAGACCGCCTCGACGCGGACCGGAGCCCCGCCACGCTCAGGCCACGCTTGGCGGCGTCCCAGGCCATGCCGGCGAGCTGCCACACGATGGCGAGCTCGACCAGGTTCACGAGGCGGTAGGCGATCAGCCGCCGGTCGATGACGATGACGTCGTCGTACACGGCGCCGGAGTAAAACCCGATGAAGGGGTTGTACGCCGAGATCGGCGGCTGGCTATACAGGTGCCAGAGATCGCGGCCGATCCAGGCCAACCAGGCCGCGAAGAAGAGCGCGTGGCCGACCGCGCGCCCCCGGCTGAGCAGGCCGGCCGCGGCGCCGAGCTGGGCGGCGAAGAACGTCGAAAACCCAGCCCCCATCAGATAAAACGCGAAGCCCTCCACCGGGTCGCAGTTGCGCACGCGCAGGGCGTCGAGCAGCAGGATCGCGGCGGGCGGGGCCGCGAGGCACAGCGCAGCGAGGGCGGCGCGCCGAAACACCCCGCGTGGGCTGACGGGCGAGGAGCCAGCCGCCGCGGGCTCGCGCAGCGCGTCACGCGCCACGCCGACGCCAGCGAAGCCGCCGGCGAGGCCGCCGAGCGCGGCCAGCGCCAGCGACGCGTAGTAGTCGAGCGCGTCGAAACCGGGGACGAAGCAAAGCCCGATCGCGGCGAGCACGAGCAGGGCCATGGCGACCCGGACGCTGCGCGGACGCAGCGCCCGTGCGATGCCGGGCCCGAGAGACCTCACGGGACTAGGAGC
>CAZNZH010000611.1:0-3949 GCA_964577445.1 uncultured Myxococcales bacterium | reverse complement strand
GGCGTGACCGTCGGCGGCCACCTCCGAAGGCGCGATGACCACGCGGGCGCCCACGGTCAGCGGCAAGAAGAGCTCGGCCACCGATATATCGAACGCCAGCGTCGTCACCGCGACCAGGACGTCGTCAGCGCCCAGGCCGGGGATCTTCTGCATGCTCTCGAAGAGGTTCACCGCGGCGAGGTGCGGCACGGGGACGCCCTTCGCGCGTCCGGTCGAGCCGGAGGTGAAGATGATGTACGCGCGGTCGGCGGGCTGGGCGAGCGGCGCCAGGGGCGAGTCGTCGTGGCGGTCGATGGCCGCGCGGTCGGTGTCCAGGCGCACGCGAGCGAATGAGCCCGGCGGCAGCGAGTGCTCGATCGCGGCCTGGGTCACGACCACCGGCGCCTGCGAGCGCTCCAGCACCCACGCGATGCGGTCGGCCGGGTAGTCGGGGTCGATGGGCACATAAGCGCCGCCAGCCTCCATGATGGCGAGGGCGCCCGTCAGCATGTCGAGATCTCGGGCGGTGGCTAAACCGACCGCCACGCCCGGGCCGACGCCCGCCGCGCGGAGATGGCGCGCGAGCCGGTGGGTGCGCGCGGCCAGCTCGGCGTAGGTGAGCTCGACTGACCCCGCGACCGCCGCGACGCGATGCGGCGTCCGGGCTGCTTGGGCCAAAAAGAGGCCGTGCACGGTCTGGTCTGTCGACGTGGGCGAGGCGGTCTGGTTGAAGGTCGTCACGACGCGCTCGCGCTCGGCGGGCGAGACGATGGGCAGCGACGAGACGAGCAAGTGCGGGTCGCGGACGGCGGCGCGGCACAGGGCCTCAAAACCAGCCAAATGCTCACGAATCGTGGCCGCTTCGAAGAGCTCCGTGGCGTATTGGCACTCGGCGACCAAGCCCCGCTTGGAGCGCATCAGGTTGAGGAAGAGCTCGAAGCTCTCGTAGCTGCGCGGGTTTGAGATGAACTGAACCTCGACGCCCTCGAAGCCGAGCTCGGGGCCGTCGATGGCGCGGTCGAGGTTGAACTGCACCGAAGCGAGCGGGATGCGCGACGGGTCGCGCGGGAGCTCGAGGCCGCGCAGCAGCTCGCCGAAGGTGACCTCCTGGTGCTCGAAGGCGTCCAGGACGACCCCGCGCGCGGTGACCAGCAGGTCGGCGAAGGTCTGGGAGACGTCGACGCTCATGCGCAGCGGCAGCGAGTGGACGCAGTGACCGACCAGAGGGCCGCTGCCGAACGCGGGCTGGCCCGCCGCCGGGACGTTGACGACGATGTCGTCCTGGCCCGAGATCCGTGCCAGCAGGGCATTCCAGGCCGCGAAGAGCGTGACGAAGAGGCTGTCGCCGTGGCTGGCGCCCAGCCGCTCGAGGTCGGCGAGCAGCTCCGGCGGGAGGACGCGGTCTTCGCGGGCGGACGCGAACGCGCGCAGCCCGGGGCGCGGCTTGTCGGTGGGCAGGTCCAGTTGGGGCGGCCCGCCGGCGAAGCGACCGCGCCACCACACCATGGTCGCCGACTCGTCGCGGGCGGCCAGGTGCTCGGCGTACGCGCTGTAAGGGACCGCCGGCGCTAGCTCGGCGACCTCGCCGCGGCACGCCGCCGAGTAGAGGGTGCCCAGCTCGCGCAGGAGCAGGCCGATGGAGAAGCCGTCGCACACCGTGTGATGCGCGGTGAGGATCAGCTCGTGGTGGTCGGGCGAAAAGCGCAGCAGCGACGAGCGCAATAGCGGGCCCTGCTCGAGATCGAAGGCGGTGGTGACCTCCGCGGCGAGGCGCTCGTTGCGGGTGGCCTCGGCGGGGCCCTGTAGGTCGAGCTGGCGCGGCCGAAAGGACCCGGCGTCCGCGATGCAGAGCAGCTCGCCGTCTGGGCTGAACGTCGTGCGCAGCGCCTCGTGCCGCTCGGCGAGCTGCACGAGCGCGTTCTGCAGGGCGTCGACCTTCAGGGGGCCGCTGAAGACGAGGCTCTGGCATTCATTGAACGCGCACGACGCGTCCGGCCCGAGCTGGCTGGCGGTCCAGAGCTCTTTTTGCAGCGCGGTCGCGGGCGCCGTCCGGGCCAGCACGCCGCCCGCAAAGGGGTCGAAGTCGACCGGGACCAGATCGGCAGCGGTGGGGAGCCGGAGTGGCTTTTGTGGAGGATTCATCACTTGGCCACCTGCATGTATGCGCCGTTGCGAGCCGGATCGGGCACGAACCAAGCCGGGCGCCCCTGGGGGTCTCGGCCGAGGCGCGCGCCGGGCACCGGTGGTTGGCTGGGGACGACGCGCGGGGCTCGCGCGCTCTCGTAGCTGCCGCGCGGAAAGAAGTCGCCATCGACCATGGCGTCGAGGGCGCGGCGGAAACCGTCGACCACATGGTCGATGGCGGCGTCGTCGTGGGCCAAGGTGAGGTAGGACGGAAAACCCTCTTGCAAGTAGACCCCCTCGAGCAGGAGCTGGTGGGCGAAGAGGCGTGTTAAATCATGACCTTCGGTCTGTCGCAGGTACATCACGGAGGTGAAGTTCGGCAGCTCGAAGGGGGCGCTGTGTGCCTCAAAGAGGGCCCGCAGCCGCGCGCAGAGTGAGTCGGTGCGCACCGCCAGCCCCTCCTGAAGCGCCGGTCCCTCGTCCTTCATGCGCTGGAGGCTCGCCAGGGTCGCCGCCATGGCCAACGGATGGCGCACGAAGGTGCCGGCGAAAAACGTCACGCCCGCGGTCGGCGCTGAGTCATCGCCGTACGCGAACGGCCCGCCATCGAAGGTGTTCATCACGTCAGCGCGGCCGGCGACGACGCCGACGGGCATCCCGCCGCCGAGCACTTTCCCGTAGGTCGCAAGATCGGCGCGCACGCCGAAGATGGCCTGCGCGCCCCCCGGGTGGCTGCGAAACCCGGTGACGACCTCGTCGAAGATCAACAGCGAGCCGTGGGTCTCGGTGATCTCGCGCAGCGCGTGCAAGAACTCGCGCGGCTGCAGCTCCGGCCGCCGGCTCTGCACCGGCTCGACCAGCACCGCGGCGACGCTGTCGCCGAGCTCGCGCAAGGCCTCAAGCGAAGCGTCGTCGCCGTACTCGAGCACGACCAGGTTTGAGACGGCGCTGCGGGGGACGCCTGGAGCGGCGGGCATCGTGCGGCGGCGGCGGCCGGCCGTGCCGCGGTAGAGCACCTCATCAAAGTTGCCGTGGTAGTCGCCGGCGAAGGTCACGACGAGGTCGCGCCCGGTGAAGGTCCGGGCGCAGCGCAGGGCGGCCTGGACCGCCTCGGAGCCCGTGCACACGAAGCTGGCGCGATCCTGGCCCGTGAGCTCGCAGACCAGCCGCGCGGCCTCGCCGGCCAGCGGCGTCTGAGGACCGATCTCGAAGCCGCGGTCGAGCTGCGCGCGGATGGCGTCGACGATGAAGGGGGCGCTGTGCCCGAAGAGGTTGGGGCCGAAGCCGTTGAGCAAGTCGACGTAGCGGTTGCCATCGAGGTCCCAGAGCCAGGCGCCTTCGGAGCGCTCGACGACCAGCGGGTAGCAGAGGTCCTTCCACAGCGGGTGAAACCCGGCGGCGGTGCGGGGATCGGCGTGATGCGGGCGGTGCTCGGCGGTGTGGCGGCGGGACGCGCCGGTTCGGGCGAGGGTGCGGTCGATGAGGGTGGCGAGGTGCGCCGTCTGGCGGCGGTTCAGCTCGGAGGGGTGGCGCAGCCCCACCTGGCGGGGGCCACTGGGCAGGACGGAGCGCAGGACCTGCTCGGGCTCGGCGCTGGCGGGCTCGGGCGGAGGCGGCTCCGCGGCGGGTGCTGGGGGGGCGCTCGGGAGCGGGTCGACCACACCCAGCGAGCGACCGCCAAGGGCAGCCAACTGCTCGGCCATGACCTGGAGTTGGCGCTCTATGACGGCGATCATCGCGCCCTTTTCTCCAGGCGGCAGCGGGCGAATCGGCGAGTCGAAGTGGGTGGCGGTCGCCGGGCGAGGGGCCCGGGCATCGCCGGCCTCGGGAAGCGGTGTGGGGGCAG
>CAZNZH010000610.1:0-3951 GCA_964577445.1 uncultured Myxococcales bacterium | reverse complement strand
GCGGCGGCGACGCGGACGCCGGCGGGCGAGAGGGTGGCGACGGTGGTGCCGCCGAGGAGGCCGAGGCCAAGGGGCGAGAACTCCAGGGCGTGGGCGATGCCGCTGGTCAGCGCGACGAGGCCGACGGTGGCGACGAAGAGGCGCTCGTCGTCGTGCTGGTCGCCGACGAAGACGTGGAAGATGGCGCCGCTGGCGAGGCCGGCCGCGATGCTGATGGCGATCCACGCGGGGACGCCGACCCAGAGGCCGAGGCTGCCCAAGCCGAGCACGCTCCCCTCGGAGACGGCGGCGTGGCGGGCGGCGGCGACCAGCGAGAACGTGGCGATGGCGATGACGCGGCCGCTGTCGGCGGCGACCGGGAGCAGGCGGGTGATGGGGCCTGAGGCGCGGGCCTGGGCGATGCCGCGGCGGGTGATCTGCGCCGAGAAGGCGACCGCGCCCGCTCCAAGGATGGCGGCGTAGGTCCAGAGGTGATCGGGCGCGCCGGGGTCCAGGCGAGCGTGGATGGCGACGGCGAGACCCGCGATCAGGGTGATGACGACGGCCGCACCGAAGGCCGTCGTGATGCCGAAGCCGAGGTCGGCGCGGGCCACGCGTGACCGCGAGCGCAGGCGTAGCGGCAACCCGACGGCGAAGCCGAGCAGGCCGTTGATGACCGAGACCAGCGGCTCGAGCGCCATCGTGCGCTCGCGCGAGAGCAGCCCCAGCACCAGCGGTCCGCAGAGCGCGCCGAGCACGAGGTACTCCGAGCTGGTCACGTTGCGGGCGCGTTCGCCGAGGAAGCGCTCCTCAAGGTGCGTTACGGCGAACGCAAACGCGAGGATGCAGAGCAAGATGAGCGCGGTATCCATCGTCTCCCGGGGCCGCCCGCTGGCGCGCCGCACGCGCGGACACTAGCCGATGCGGTCCGGCCTTGTCATGTAACCGTGTCCTGGCCTCGTCAGGCGCGTGGCGAGCGCCGAGCGCCGCGGTGGGGCGAATTGGACGAGGTGGGGCGTGTTGCCCCGGAGGCCCTGGGCGCGGATCTCGCATTTCCCCAGGAAACACCTGGGTGATCGCGAGTTGGCGCGGGCCTTGCTCTACGGGAGTGCGAACCCGAGCACCGAGCCCCTCAACCATGAACGACCTCCCCCCAGTCCACGCGCTCCGCCGGCCCGGGCCCGGCCCGGGGCCCATCGAGCGCGTGGTGTCCCTGGCTCAGCGCGTGGCGAGCCACAGCGTCGAGCTGCTGGGCCTGGAGCTGCGCATCCTCGTGCGCGCCCTGGCCTACATGCTGGTCGGCGCGCTGCTTGTGGCCATCGGCTGGAGCCTCTTCGTGGTCATGGCCGGGATCCTGCTCAGCGCGGTGATCCCGGTGTGGGCGCTGCTGATCCTCGGCGCCGGCCTGCACGTCGGCGCGGGCGTCTTGCTGGTGCGCCGCGGCGTCTTCGCCTTCGACCCGCCCGACGAGCGGGGGCCCGATGCAAGCTGAGCTCATCCACCGCCGCGACGCGCTGATCGTCCTGCTCGCCGAAGAGAGCCTCGAGCTGGAGCGCGCCGTCGACGACGCCCAGGCCCTGGCCGAGCACTACACGAGCCTCGGGGCCATCATGAGTCGCCACCCCGGGCCGCTGGTGCTCGGGGCCCTCACCCTCGGATTCCTCATCGGTCAGCGGTCGCGCTGATCACCCCCAGAAGCCCTCCACGGAGAACCGACCATGCAGCAAGACATCACCCCCGAGTCCGTCACCCAGGCCCTCGCGACCTTCACCGACCCCGAGCGCCTGGCCGGGTGGCGCCAGCAGGCGACTGACCAGCTCGAGCGCGCGGACAGCCGCTTCCGCGAGGTCTGCCGCGAACACCCCTTTGGCGTCCTGGCAGGCGCAGCCGCGGTCGGCTTCGTCCTCGGCCGCCTGCTCAGCCGACGATAGGAAGTCCCCATGGCCACCGCCGATCACACAAGCACCGTCGAGGCAGGCGCGCTCGACCAGCTCTCCCAAGCCGGCCGCGTCGTAGCGAGCGACGCCCAGCGACTCCGAGGCTCCACATCGCACCTCGCCGACACCGTCACGACCCAGGTCCGTGACACCCTCATCGCCCGCCCCTACACCACCGTCGGTGTCGTGGCCGGCATCGGATTCGTGCTCGCCGGGGGCCTCACAACGCCCCTCGCGCGCGCCGCCCTTCGCATCGGTTCACGCATCGCCGTGTCCCGCGCGATGGCCGCCTTCGCTGCGCCGCAGCAGAGCCCGGCCGCCCCCCCCCAGAAGTCCTCAAAAGGAGAACACGATGGAAGTCAGTCGACCCACCAAGGATGATGTCCTTGAGTACCTCGGCCTGCAGACGCGCAAGTCCACCATGGACTATGCGCTGCCCGCCCTCGGCATCTTCGCCGGTGGCGTGCTCTTCGGCGCCGCCCTCGGGCTGCTGCTGGCCCCCAAGCCCGGCAGCGAGCTGCGCGAGGAGCTCGCGCGGCGCGCCCACATCGGCCAGAACAATGACCCCGGCACGACGGTGAGCGCGTCGAAGGGCGCCACTCGCTCGCCGGCGGCCTGACCGACGTCGGCGCCTCTCATCTCGCGATGAGAGGCGCGGACGTCCCGAGGGCGCGCGCGGTCGCAGACGCCAGGCCATCCCCCCCTCCCGGCCTGGCGCCCGCTCCGTGCGCGCCCGCTTCACTTTTTGGGCGCCTACGGGCAGCCCGCGCCGGTCACGCCCCCGGCGTCGATGATCAGATCCCCGAAGATCACGAAGGGGTCGGTGGACGGCTCGCCGAAGGGGTTCGCGAAGCTGTCGAAGGGCTTCCACTGAAAGACCGACAAGCACTCCCCGCCGAAGTAAAAGTCGCATCCCCAGATCTCGTTGGACGTCGCGTCGGCCGGTGGGCTGCCGTCGCCGCGCACCGTCATCCCGTCGGCGGGGCTGCCGAGGCCCAGCCAGAAGGACTGCTGCGTCGCGAGCTCGATCGGCGTGGTCAGCGTCACCTCCTGGTAGGTGCCGTTGCCGGCGACGGTCTGCGACGAGAGCAGCGTCCCCACCGCGCCGAACGCGTCGTTGTAGATGTTGATCTTGTAGGTCTGCCCCGCCGACAAGAAGCGCACCTTGGTCAAGGTGTACGGGAATGCCGCCGCGGGCAGCGTGATGCGCGTCGCCGCCACCTCGATGCTGAGGAAGGCGCTGAGTTTTTTCGGCGTCGTGCCCGCCGCCGGGTCGAAGCTGTGGTGCTTGAACCAGCCGAACGGGCCCGTCACGCCGCCGCTCGGCGTCGCCACCGAGTCCTCGTCAAACCCGCTATAGAGCGCGCCGTCGCTGACCCGGGCGAGGCAGGTCCACTGCTGGCAGGCCTGCGTCGTCCCGGCGGGCAGGGTCGCCGCCGTCTGACCGCCGGCGATCTCCGAGTCCACAAGCCACTGATAGGCGTAAGTCAGCGCGTCGTCGTCGGGGTCGCCCGCCGTGACCGTGCAGGCCAGCGCGGCCCCCGCGGCGGGGTCTTGGGGCGTGACCACCACGTCGGTGATGACCGGCGCCGAGTTCCCGATGACCACCGGCGCGCTGGTCACAGGCGTCCCGAAAAGCTCGCCGTCAAAGGGCGTCACCGTGCATGTCATGCTGTCCCCCTTCTTTTGCGCCGACGCCGGCAGGGTCTTCGCGGTCTGACCCGCGACGGGCGAGCCGTTTTTCGTCCAGCCATAGCCGAGGGTCACGGTCTCCCCCTCGGGGTCCACAGCGCCCGTCACGGCGCAGGTCAGCACCGTGGTCGTCAGCGCGACGCTCGGCGTGACGCTGGCCGAGGCCACCACAGGCGGCTGATTGTCCGGCGGCGGGCCCTCGAGCACCACGGGCGCGCTGGTCACCGCCGCGCCCGTGGCCGCGCCGTCGCTGGGTGTCGCCTCGCAGCGCAGGCTCTCGCCGCCGCCGGCCGCCGCGCCCGGCAGAAAGCTCGCACCCACGGCCCCCGGCACCACAACCCCG
>CAZNZH010000609.1:0-3954 GCA_964577445.1 uncultured Myxococcales bacterium | reverse complement strand
CTGCGCATGGGGTGGACTCCTCTTTAGATCGCCCGTCCGCTGGCGGCGCTCAGCATGCCCGCCGCTCGCTGGGGATACAACGCCCAGGTCACCGTGAATCGTTCAACCCGCCCGCCGCCCCCGAATCAGCGCCACCCGAGCGACGGATTGGCGCTGGATTTCTCGCCCGCTCCGTGCGAGGCGACGAGGTGATGCCCCGCACCCCCCAGCCCGCCGTCGACCCCGCCGAAGTCCGGCTCTGGCTCGCCGCCTGGTACCACACCCGCGCGCGCCGCCTGCCCTGGCGCGACGATCCCACGCCCTATCGCGTCTGGGTCTCGGAGATCATGCTCCAGCAGACCCAGGTCGCCACGGTCCTGCCCTACTTCGAGCGCTTCATCTCGGCCCTCCCAGACGTCCACAGCCTCGCCAGCGCCGATGAATCCACGGTCATGGGGCTGTGGGCCGGCCTCGGCTACTACCGCCGCGCGCGCTTCATGCACCGGGCCGCGCGCCAGCTCGTCGCCGAGCACCGCGGCGCCCTGCCAGAGACCGTCGCCGGGCTCCGCGCTCTCCCTGGGATCGGCGCCTATACCGCAGCCGCCATCGCCTCGGTCGCCTTTGGCCTGCCCGCCGCGGTCGTCGACGGCAACGTCATCCGCGTGCTCAGCCGCTTGTCCGCCCAGACCGAGCCCGTCGACACGGCGGCCGGCCTGCGCGCGCTCCAGGCCCTGGCCGGCGCGCTGCTCGACCCCGCCGACCCCGCGTCGCACAACCAGGCGATGATGGAGCTGGGCGCCCTGGTCTGCGCGCCCCGAAACCCCGACTGCGCGGCCTGCCCCATCCGTCGCGGCTGCGCGGCCTTCGCGGCCAAAAACCCAGAGCGATACCCGCGAAAAGCGCCACGAAAACCGCCCCAGCCCGTCCGCGCGGCCTGCGGCGTGGTGACGGACGACGCGGGCCGCCTGCTCATGGCGAGGCGCCCGCCCGAGGTCCTGCTCGGCGGCCTGTGGGAGCTGCCCGGCGGCGAGCTCGACGCGGCCGCCAGCCCCGAGCGCGCGCTTCAGGCCCACCTCTACGAGCGGCTCGGCCTCGACGCCGCGATCGGCCCCAAGCTCGCGACCGTCGAGCACGTCTTCAGCCACCGCCGCCTCACCCTCGAGGTCTACGCCGTCCCGGCCGCCCGCGGCGCGCTCGCCCCGAGCTGGTACGACGACTGCGGCTACCTCGACCACGCGGCCCGAGCGCGCGCGCCGCGTTCGCGTCTTGCCGACAAGGTCCTCGAGGCGGTCGGCCATGGCTGAGGCCCGACACCCCGGCCACGTCGTCCGCGACCTGCACCTGCCCCTCGGCACGCCGCCCCAAGCCCTGCGCGCGCTGGCCGCCCAATCCCTCGGTGTCAGCCCCGACGCCATCGCCGAGCTCCGCCCCGAGCGCGTCTCGCTGGACGCCCGCCACGCGACGCCGCGCCGCATTTACACAGCCCGCGTCTGGCTGATCGGCGAAGACGCGCCGCCCGAGGCCCTGCCCGCCCTCGACCCGCCGCCGGCCATGGGCCCCCTGGTCCGAGGCTCGGCCCCCGTCATCATCGGCACCGGCCCGGCGGGCCTGTGGGCGGCCATCCACCTGGTGCGAGCAGGCGAGCCGGTCATCTTGCTCGAGCGCGGCGGTCAGGTCGAGGCCCGCAACCGCTCGACTCACGCGCTACGCACCCGCGGCGAGCTGGACCCCGAGTCCAACCTCTGCTTCGGCGAGGGCGGCGCCGGCACCTACTCCGACGGCAAGCTCTACACCCGCGTCAAAGACCCGCGGGTGCGCGACGTGTACCGCGACCTCGTGGCCTTCGGCGCCGACCCGGCGCTGCTGGTGGACGCGCACCCCCACGTCGGGACCAACCGCCTCATCAAGCTCTTAGCCCGGGTGCGCGCCTGGCTGCTCGAGGCCGGCTGCGAGCTCCGCTTCGACGCCCGGGTCGACGGCTTTTTGCGAGGTGCGGACGGGCGAATCGGAGGCGTGCGCTTAGCGGACGGCGAAGAGATCGCCGCACCTGCGGTCGTGCTGGCCACCGGGCACTCGGCGCGCGACGTCTACACGACCCTCGCCGGCCTGGGCGCCCCGATGGCGCGCAAGCCCTTCGCCATCGGGGCGCGGGTCGAGCACCCCCAGGCGCTCATCGACGCCATCCAGTACGGCAGCCACTGCGGCCACCCGGAGCTCGAGGCGGCGGCCTACGCCCTGACCACCCAGGTCGCGGGCCGCGGCGTCTACTCGTTCTGCATGTGCCCGGGCGGCTTCGTCATCCCGACGACGACGGAGCTTGGCCACCTCAACGTCAACGGCATGTCCAACTCCAACCGCGGGAGCCGCTGGGCCAACTCTGCGCTGGTCGTCACGCTGGAGCCGGCCGATTTCTACCTGGACAAGCCCGGCGATCTCGACCGCTTCGGGGCGCTGGCCGGCGTCGAGCTTCAGCGCCACATCGAGCGCGCGGCGTTTGAGGCGGGCGGCGGCGACTACAAGGCGCCCGCTCAGCGCCTGACGGACTTCCTCGAGCGGCGCGCGGGCTCGCTGCCCGGCCGCGGCAGCTACCGGCCGGGGACGCGCCCGGCGGATCTTCACGCGGTCCTGGGCCATCGCCTGGCCGACCCGCTGGGGCGCGCGATCTTCCGGTTCGAGCAGAAGATGCGCGGGTTTCTCACCGAGGAGGCCGTGCTCATCGGGGTGGAGACGACCACGTCGAGCCCCGTGCGCCTCGTGCGCGACGAGCGGACCCTGGCGAGCCCAGGCTTTGACGGCCTCTACCCGGCCGGCGAGGGCGCGGGGGAGGCGGGGGGCATCGTCTCGAGCGCCATCGACGGCCTCAAGGTGGCCGACGCGGTGCTCGCCGTCCTCAGCGCGACCCGTCGATTAGCTAGGAGATAGCTGGCGAATCGCGGTCTCGGGCAGCTCGACCTCGTCGCAGTTGTCGCCGGGACCGCCGCGGTCGATGACCAGGAAATCGCTCTCGGCCTCAAGCGCCAGCAGCGGGTGGTGCCAGGTGCCGCGGGCGTAGCTGACGCCCTGGTCCGCCCCGGCCAAAAACGCCCGCAAGGTCTCAGGATCCAGCGGCGAGCCCGGCTGGGCCACCACGACCAGATAGGGCCGCCCCGACAGCGGCACGAAGGCCTGGCTGCCCAGCGGGTGCCGCTCCAGCATCCTTATAATGGGCGGCTCAAGCACGGGGCGGGCGCGGAAGATGCTGATAAGGGCGCGACCGCCACCGGCCTGCACGTCGACGGGCGCCAAATCATGGAAGCGGTCCGTCGTCCCGCCGTTGATGGCGTAGCTGGTCCGCCCCCGGGCCTCGATGACCTCACCAAAGGGCCGAAAAGCCAGCCGCGTCAAGGGCTCAAGCGCGAGGGTAGGGTAGCCGGTCACGCGGGGAACTCCGGGCCTGAGGCGGAGCGACGGACCGCGGCGATCCTGCCTGCGGCCTCATCGAGGATCGCCGAGCTGCCGTCTGCGAGCAACCGTGACCACGAAACCTGCGGCCAGGTGGGGCAAAATGCCGCGCGACCGCGCGCCCTGCCCCGGGCGGGGTGGGGGCGGAGGGGGGATGGTGCGTGGGGTGCTGGGATCTGTGGCGTTTGGGAGGTGGCGAGGGTCTTGCAGAGGGTTGGCGGGGAGATTGGACGCGGGTCGTGGCGGGCAGGCACGCCCGAGATCGGCGGTCCCCCAAATCCAAGGAGAGCACGATGAGCCCTATCACCCGATACGACGTGAGCTTTGAGGCTGAGACTGAGACGTGGCGCGTGGTGAAGGCTGGATCGAGCCGGGCCACCGCCGTGTGCGCGGCCAAGCACGACGCGGTGGGGCGGGCGACCGACCTGGCGCTGAGCTCGCGGCCGTCGCGGGTCGTGGTGCACGACCGCGACGGCCGCATCGAAGAGAGCCGCTATGACGACCGAGGCGTCGCGGCTTGAGAGGTGCGGGAGC
>CAZNZH010000608.1:0-3962 GCA_964577445.1 uncultured Myxococcales bacterium | reverse complement strand
ACGTTGCCGCTGCTCATGGTGAGGCTCTTGACGACCAGCGTGCAGTCGCCGCCGATGCACGGCGTCTTGAAGCCGCTGGAGCCGAGCACGGCGGCCAGGTCGCCGCCGGCCACGACCGCGTTCAGCACGCCGGCGAGCTGGTCGAGCCCGGTCTGGCTCAGCTCAGCCACGATGCCGTCGTTGACGCGGTCGGTCGCGTAGCTCGCCGGGTTGAGCGTGTACCAGAGCGACGACCACAGCGCCGCGCGGGTGACCGTGTGCTCGTTTCCGTAGGGGTCGACGGCGCGCGCGCTCAGCGAGGTGATGCCGTAGGCCAAGGGCACGGTGATCTCGAAGGGGCCGCCCTCGGCGGGCAGCGTGAACGCCTCCCCGTTGAGCTCCAGCAGCGAGACCGTGCCGAGGTTGTCGCTGACCGTGCCGGAGAGGACGACGGTCTTCAGGCCGTTGCCGACGAAGCCGCGGTCGGGGCTGGTGATGGTGATGAGCGGCGGTGTCTGGTCGACCACGATGTCCTTGGTCGCCGTCAGCGACGGGGCGGCCTCGGCGTGGGCGCTCAGCGTGTAGCGGCCCTCGAGATCGAAGCGGATCGAGCCCTGGGTGGCGCCGAACACCGTGTGGTGGCCGGCGGGCGAGGCGTCCAGGCCGGCGACCGGGATCCCGGTCAGCGGGTTGCCGAACTTGTCCTCGCCCACGCCCGACACCTTGATGCCCTGCCCGAGCACGTACGCCAGCGCCTCCGGGTCGACGGCCAGCGCGAAGGTGACGGGCAGGTCCGCGATGACCGTGAACGGCGCGGCGGTCTTGTCCGTGGCGCCCGCGACCTCGCAGGAGGCCTCGTAGCTCCCGGCGCGCTCCGACGTGACCGTGCGGCCGCTGACGGACACCGCGCCGCTGCCGTCGCCGGACACGACGACGGTCACCTCCGCGTCGGTGATGGCGTTGCCGAACGCGTCGGCTACCGTGCAGCCCACCTCAGCGCTCCCGCCGGCGGTGAACTCGGCCGGGGTGATGGTCGCGACCGTCGCGTGCGGCGGGCCGGGGGTGACGGTCAGCTCGGACGGGGTCAGGTCAACAAGTGCGCCAGAAGAGCACGTAACCATATATGTTCCCACCGCGGTGGGCGTCAACTCAAGGCCCTCGGCGGCCTGGGGAGCCGTCGGGTCGACGGCCACCTCAAAGGTCTGCCCGCTCACCGGCGCGCCCTCGGCGTCCAAGGCGGTGCAGGTGACCGTGGCCGTCTCGCCAGCGCGCACCGAGGCCGGCGCGACCGCCGTCTCGACGGTCTCGGGGCCATTGTTGACCGGGATGTCGCCGCTCACGTCGGGGCTGTCCGGGGTGATATCGGTCGATGGCCCCTGGTTGCTGTCGCTGCACGCCGCCAGGGCGAGCAACGCGGCGAGGGCGACGGGCAAAGCGGCAAAGCGCAGACGGACCATGGGAGCCTCCACGAGGGGGATGAGCGACAGACGGGGCGCCGGCGGACACACGGGGCAGGCCCGGCGGCGGGCGCATCCTAGCGATCTCGCTCGCCTAGCTACAAGGAACAAGTTTCATGTCGGACAAGGACGTCGCGCGCGCGTCGCTCCCAGGCCGGCTCGGCGGCCTCCCGTTCGACTCGCTGACCAGCGAGCGCTACACTCCTCGGCATGAGCATCGCCCTCGACGCACATCGAGGCGCTCCCGCCGCACGTGGTCGGAGAGATCCTCGACGGCGAGCTGGTCGTCAGCCCGCGCCCGGCCGGGCCCCACACCGAGGCGGCGACGACGCTCAGCATGGTCCTGGGCGCGCCGTTTCGCCTCGGCCTGGGCGGGCCCGGCGGCTGGCGCATTCTGGCCGAGCCCGAGCTGAGCCTGGGCGTGGACCCGCGCTACGATCCCGTCGTCCCGGACCTCGCCGGCTGGCGCATTGAATCGATGCCGGAGCGCGTCGAGGTCGCGCAGTATCACACGCCCCCCGACTGGCTCTGCGAGGTGCTCTCGCCCGGCACCCAGCGTCGCGACCGCGTGCTCAAGCTGCCCTTTTATGCTCGCGCGGGCGTCGGTCATGTCTGGCTCATCGATCCGATCGCCGAGACCCTCGAGGTCTACGGCCGCCAAGGCGAGCGCTGGCTCCTCCTCGGCAGCCACGGCGGCGACGAGACCGTGCGCGCCGAACCCTTTGACGCGGTCGAGCTATGTCTCACGTGGCTGTGGGGTCGCCAGCCGGCCGTGGCGCCCGAGACGCTGGACGCACCCGACGAGCCGTAGATGCTCGGGGTGAGCGCCAAGCCCGCCTCCAGAACCTCGGGACCCACCTCGGCCTGAATCCGCCGGCCATCGCGGCTCCGGCGCCGCCCACCCTCTCAGTCGAAGGTGGCCGACACCCGCAGCCCGAACCCGGGGCCCGCCCACACGGGGATGTTGGCGGGCTCGGGGAAGTTCGACAGCGAGAAGTAGGCCGACACGCCCACCGCCCACTCGCGATCCACCCAGAACTCCTTGCCTGCGCTCACCAGCAGCACCCAGCCGCCGTCGCTGCGGAAGGTGCGCTTGGCGGCGCCCGGCTTCCCGACGCCGCCGGGGCGGTCCATGAACATGAAGCCCAACCCCAGCGACCCGGACAGGTAGATGTTGATGGGCATGAAGTAGTAGCTCAGCCCCGGGCCGACCACGATGGACGCCGCCTTGCCACCGCTGGCGTCCCGGTCGTCGGCGCGAAAGCGCGGCCTCACCATCTGCCAGTAGTGGGCTGTCAGGTGCAGCACGAGGTTGCGCTCGACCGACAGGCCCAGCGCGCCCTCGACGGTGATGGTCGCGCCTTTGGTGCGCAGCTCGTTGCCGCGGTCGGCCGCCAGCAGCCGCTGCCAGCCGCCTCCGACGGACACCCGCGCGAAGAGGCCCTCGTGATGGCGGTCGACGCGCTCGGGCCGGGCGGCGGCTGGGCGCACGAAAGTCGCCAGCGCCGCGCACGCCAGCAGAACCCCGAAAACCCACGCATTCCAACGCTTCATCGCCTGCCCCCAGGTGCGCACTATACCCGCGCTCGGATTTTCTTAGGAACTGTCTGACGTGCTACCGTTGTTGATGCGTGAAGGTGCTGCGGCCGCGCCGGCCATCTAGAGGCGTGACGCGACGCCGCACCATCGGCCTGGACCTGCCCTCTGGGGCACGAAACGCGAGGTTTGGCATGGGTTCGCTGACTAAAAAAATCGCCGCCTTCCAAAACTCCGAGCAGTACGAAGAGCTCAACTGGCAAGGCAGCTTCGAGGACTACCTCGAGATCGTGCGCGCGAACCCGAAGGTGACCCGCACCGCTTGGCAGCGCCTGTACGACATGATCATGGCGCACGGGAGCAGCGAGTACACCGACTCGCGCAAGAAGATCACGCGGTATCCGTTCTTCGCCGACCCCTTCAACGGAGGTCAGGACGCCGTCTTTGGGATGGACCTGACCTTGATGAAGCTGGTCAACACGTTCAAGTCGGCGGCCTACGGCTACGGCACGGACAAGCGCATCATCTTGCTGCACGGGCCGGTGGGCTCGGCCAAGTCGACGATCGTGCGGCTGCTCAAGCGCGGCCTTGAGGAGTACACGCGGACGCCCGAGGGCGCGATCTACACCTTCGACTGGATCACCGACGACAACGGCCAGCCTGAGGCGACCGCCTGCCCGATGCACGAGGACCCGCTGCACCTCATCCCGCTACAGTGGCGCGCCAAGGCCATCAAAGAGCTCGGCCTCGACGAGCGCTGCGGTGACTTCCCCATCCCGATCAAGGGCGAGCTGGACCCGGCGTGCCGCTTCCGGTTCAACCTCTTGTTGAAGGAGTACAAGGGCGACTGGCAGAAGATCGTCAGCAAGCACATCCGCGTCCGCCGCTTCGTGTTCAGCGAGAACGACCGGGTCGGCATCGGGACCTTTCAGCCGAAGGACGAGAAGAACCAGGACTCGACCGAGCTCACCGGCGACATCAACTACCGGC
>CAZNZH010000607.1:0-3964 GCA_964577445.1 uncultured Myxococcales bacterium | reverse complement strand
CTCGCGCTCGAGCAGCTCGCGCAGGGTGCGGCCGTGGAGCAGCTCCAAGACGAGGTAGCTGAGGTCGCTCTGGCTGCCGAAGTCGGTGACCTTGACCGTGTTTGGGTGGTCCAGGGTCAGGGTCGCGACGGTCTCGCGCTCAAAGCGGCGGCGGAACTCGTCTTGGCGGCTGGGGTCGGCCAGCAGGGCGTCGGGCGCGTGGACCTTGACCGCGACCTCGCCCTGGGTGCGCAGGTTCGTGGCGCGATAGACCGTGCCCATGGTGCCGCGGCCCAGCACGCTGTCGAGGCGGTAGCTGCCGCGCAGCACGGTGCCCAGGCGGCGATCGTGGGATTCGTGAGGTAGGGCCAAGGGGTTCGCTGGTGCGGGGGGTGGGGAGCGCGACCGTGGGAGCGCGGTCTTGCCGATCAGTCGCGCCGTGGGGCGACCGTCGCGGAGTCGATGCGCCGAGCGCGGGAGGACACGGGGGCGAGCGCTGCGTTGCGGAAGAGGCGCTGCCACCAGCCGGTGCCGGCGGCGCCATCGACGGCGTAGGTCTCGATGTGCAGCTCGCCGGAGGCGCGGATGCGCAGGCGCAGGAAGGACTTGTAGCCTTGGTAGCGCAGGGCGCTGAAGGCCTCGTTGGTGTGGGCGCGGAAGAAGCGCACGGCGATGAAGAGGTAGGCGCCGACGAGGAGGGAGCCGAGGGCCCAGGCGAGGCTGACGCCGGCGGCGATGATGAGGGCGCGCTCGATGGGCGTGGGGAGGACGCCGGGCGGGCGGGCGAGCCAGTGGAGCGTGAAGGTGGTGAGGAGCGCCGCGAGGCCGAGGTGGGCGGTGCCGTGGAGCGCGCCGGCGAGGGCGCGGTAGAGCGGGCGGGGGGCTTCGGCGAAGGCGATGAGGACGCGCAAGACGACGAAGATCCACACCCAGAGGATGGGGTTGGACTTGGCGCCCAGGGCGAGCTCCAGCGCGATGCCGGAGAGGGACGAGTCGCGCGGGAGGCCGGTGGCCCAGGGGTAGGCGATGGCGGCGGTGGCGAAGTACAGGAGCGCCGGGACGACGCCGAAGCTGGGGTTCAGCAGCGGGAAGAGCAGGGTGGCGGCCGAGAGGCGGCGCGAGGTGGCGCGCGGCGGGTGGACGGCGGCCTCGCCGAGCAGGGCCGGGCGGCCGGCCAAGGTGGTCGGGAGGCGGGGCAGACCGAGGGCGGAGCGCGACTCGGGGCGATCGAGCGTGTGGGTGGGGTGCAGGAACGCGCCGCCGCCGCCGCAGGTGATCTTGTGGACGCTGTCGGCGCCGGTCCGGCGGGGCTCGGCTTCGGCGCAGTTGGTGGTCCAGCGCCGGTAGTAGTGGAGGTCGCCGGCCAGCCAGACGTGGACGCGGGCGGCGCGGGCGGTGATGAGGCGCTCGATGAAGGCGAGGTTGTCGTCGAGGCCGCGGTCGCGCCCGCCGAGCTGGGTCTTCTCCCAGGCGGGTTCGGCGACGCAGACGATGAGGCGGTCGCCGGGGTCGAGGCGATCGAGGACCTGCTGGTGGAAATAGGCGAGCTGGGGGCCGTCGATGTCGCCTTCGAGCTGGATGTCCAGGGCCATGAGCCACCAGCGGCCGGGGAGGCGGAGCGCGAAGTAGCTGCGGCGCTGGCAGGTGCGGAGGCCGCCGATGGTGCGGCCCTGGGTGAAGAGCCGCGTGAAGCTGGCGAGGCCGTCGTACCAGTCGTGGTTGCCGGGGATGGCCAGGAGATCGGGGAGGGCTTCGCCGCCCGGGAGGACCGCGCTGGGGTCCGGCGGCGCGCAGGCGGTGGGGGGCGGCACGACGCCCCAGCGCGGGATGGGTGGGGCGAGGCGCTCGGCGGCGGGTTTGGGGAAGACGTCGGTCCACGGGAGGACGAAGCGGTCCTCGTACGCGCGGCGGGTGGCGGTGGGGTAGACTTGGTCGCCGCCGAGGAGGATGGCGCGGCGGCGGAAGCGCGAGGCGGGGTCCCAGGTGACGGGCGTGTCGCGGACGGCCTCGGCGATGGCGCGGGTGGGGGCGTAGCCGTCGCCGGTGTCCGCGACGAAGTCGATGACGATCTCGTCGTGGGCGATGGCGTAATCGTAGAGCGGTTGCTCGGCGGCGAGGGCCTCGACGAGGCGGTGGTCGGCGCGGGTGCCGAGCAGCGTGGACACGCCGGCGGCGAGGCCGGTCTGCGCCAACTGGCCCGGATCATACCAGGCGACCATGGGCCGCCGGGTCGCGACCGGCTGGGAGAGCTCGCCCTGCGTGGTCATGGGCGCGTCCTTCGTCGAGTGTGCGGGGTCCACGCATCATCGCACAGCGCGGCGATCGCGCCAGTCGGCGAGGTCAGCGCGCGGCGGCGAACGCGTCTGAGGCTTCCCTTCCCGGCCGAGTGTGAGTATGAGGTAGCCGCCCACGCGAGGCGGGACGCATCCCCGCCTGCGCCGCGCGCATCAGGAGAACAGGCGGATGTACGACCAGGTTACCTTTCAACGGGACGCACGGGTCATCTTGGTGCCCGACGGCATAGAGACGACGGTGACCGAGGGCACCCTGGGCTTCATCACGCAGGTCCTCGGCGGCAACTTCACCGTGCAACTGATGAACGGCTACCTGGCCCGGGTCGACGCGCGTGACGCCGACGCGCTGGGCCGCGAGGTGGCGCCGACGCCTGTGCCGGTGATGGACGAGACCGGCAACATCGTGGTCGAGGACGAGCGCGTGTGGGACCAGCTCCGCACCTGCTACGACCCGGAAATCCCGGTTAATATCGTCGAGTTAGGTCTGATCTACGCCTGCGAGGTCGAGCGCCTCGAGGGCGACCAGAGCGGCTACAAGGTGGACATCACGATGACGCTCACCGCGCCCGGCTGCGGCATGGGTGAGGTGCTCCGAAACGACGTCGAGGACAGCGTGATGGCCATCCCCGGCGTGCGTGAGACCAACATCGACCTGGTGTTCGACCCGCCGTGGGGCCCCGATCGCATGTCCGAGGCGGCTCGGCTAGAGTTGGGCCTGGACTGACCATCTCGGGCAGTCGGGGGGCGAGCGGCCGCGACATGGCGCCAATCGACGGCGAGCTGGGGTTCGACGAGACGCTGCCGGGGCCGCCCGAGGCGGCGCAGGCTGGCCGCTGTCTGGCGGAGCGGTGGGTGCTGGGCGCGGTGATCGGCCGCGGCTCGTCGGGTGTGGTGTATCGCGCCACCGACCGCCTGGGCGGCCCGGATGTGGCGGTCAAGCTGCTGGATCCGGTGTGGGACGCCGAGCTGGAGCGCATCCGCCGCGAGACGACGGCGCTGCGCCTGCTGGTGTTTCCCGGCGTGGTGCGCCTGCTCGACGAGGGCCGGGACAGCGGGCAGATCTATGTGGTGATGGAGCTGGTCGAGGGGCTGCCCTTCCCCGGGCGCGCGACCCCGGTGAGCTGGGCCGCCCTCGCCGAGCCGGCGATCGGGCTCTTCGAGGCGCTCGAGGCCGTCCACGACGCGGGGATCCTGCACCGCGACCTCAAGCCCGCCAACGTGCTGGTCACCGCCAACGGCCGGCCGCACATCCTCGACTTCGGCCTGGCGCGCGGGTCGGCGCTCGGTGAGACCATGACCCGCAGCGGCGTCATCTTGGGCACGCCGCGCTACGTCTCGCCCGAGCAGATCGCCCGCACCGCGGTCGACAACCGGGCGGACCTCTACGCGGTCGGCGTGATGCTCTTCGAGGCGCTGACGGGCCGCCCGCCGCACGAAGCCGACACCGTGCAGACCCTGCTCAACGCCAAGGTCTTCGAGGACGCGCCGCCGCTGGGCGGGCTGATCCCCGACGCGCCGGCCGAGGTCACCCACCTCATCGACCGGCTGCTCTCGCGCCAGGCTGCCCAGCGCCCTGATTCGGCTGGCGAGGTGCTGGGGGTCCTGGCGCGGATCTCGGGCGGTGATCGTCGCGACAGCCTGCCGCGCCTGGGCGGGCGGCAGCAGCGTATACACCACGTCCAGCGTGCCGG
>CAZNZH010000606.1:1849-3972 GCA_964577445.1 uncultured Myxococcales bacterium | reverse complement strand
GCCGGGCGGCGGGCCTTCGCCACGGCCTGCACCCAGAGCCGAAACCCGGCCGGCACGCCGGCGACCGTGGCCGCGCTCTCGCCGGCGGTGCGCGACGCGCTCGCCGCGCTGCCCGGCGCCGAGACGAAGGTCTACACAGAAGGCGCCTCTGAGGACGCGCCTCCCGAGACGGTTTATGAGGACGCGATGACGCGGCCGTGGATCATCGCGCCGCAGCCCTCGCGCAACCCGTGCAGCGCCTGCGAAGTCATCGGCACCAACAAGACGCTCACGATGTACACGGCGGACTGGCTGACGGCGGCGACGAATCTGCGAAACACAACGCTGACGGTCAGTTACACGCGGGGGGCCGATCAGGTCTTCGCCCTGGACGCGACCGTCGGGTCGCCGGTCGCCGCGAGCCGCGCCTACACCGTCACGCGGTTGAATCTGGGGACGGGGATCACCGGCGCCACCCTGAGCTGGTTGGCCACCGAGGGCCGTAGCAACGTGTCCATATCGACGCAGATCGGCTTCTCGAACTGAGCTGAGCGCGGCCGCCACGCGGCGCATCGGGTCGTGGCCGCGACGGTGGGAGCGCGCGCGGGGGCGGCTGGTGCACGCCTCACAGGGGTGTCCCCATATTCGGACCGAGCGGGGCGCCAGCGACGTCTTTTCAGGGGCTTACGCGCGGAGGGCGCTCGCCGAGCGCGGTGGATCGACGCGTGGGAGTCCCTGAAGAGGCGTGGGTCAGCCACGCGAGGGGAGATCATCGGAGCACCTCTTCAGGGCTCGAGATCGGGCTCGGGCCGCGCCTCCTGGATGAGCGCGTCGATCTTCCGGAGCACACGGTCGAGCTGCGCCGCCTCGGCCGCCAGACGCCGGCGGGCGTGGGCGGGGATGGCGTCGCTGCTGCGGGCGAGGTGCTCCACGAGGATCGCGTGCAGCACGGCCAGGCGCTGGCTGGCGTGGTTGAGGAGGCCGGCGCCCCACACTTCGGGGTCCGTGTTGGCCGGCGGCGCTGACGACAACGCGGCGATGGCGCTTGGACTCAGCGATTGCGTGCGATTGGCGGACATCTCAGCCCACCCACGCGAGGCGGCGCAGGGCCGACCGCGCCGACTGGGGCCGCCGCTGGGGGTCCTTCTCGAGCAACGCCATGACCAGATTCGCGAGGTGCGCCGGGATGGCGTCGCAGAGCGCGGCCACGGGGGGCGCGGGCTCGCGGAGGTGGGCGGTCATGCAGCGGACGACCGAGAGCTGGCCGTCGACCAGCGGCAGGAAGGGGGCCCTGCCGGCGAGCGCGGCGTAGAGGACGCAGCCCAGGGCGTAGAGGTCCGTGCGCTGGTCGAGGGCGCGGCCGAGCCACTGTTCGGGCGCCATCGAGGCCGGCGACCCCATCGCGACGTCCGCGGAGTGGCGCGCCATCTCCATGGTCTCGGCAAACCCAAAGTCGACCAAGACGGCGCGCTCGGGCTGGCCGTGGAGGGACTCGACCATGACGTTGCCGGGCGTGAGGTCGCGGTGGAGGACGCCGCGGTCGTGCACATGGGCCAGCGCGCTCAGCAGTTGCGCCGCGAGCCGCACCACCCGGGGCCACGGCAGCCGGCCCTCGCGCACAAGCAAGGCGCCGTCGACGAGGCCCAGCACCAGGTAGGGCAACCCGCCGTCGGTCCACCCCCGCCCGAGCGCCCGCACCACACAAGCGTGAGAGAGCACCTCACAGAGCCGCACCTCCTCGAGAAAGCGCCCGCCAACCCCCGCATCATCGGCCCGGTCCGGCCGCAAGACCTTGATGGCGACCGCGCGCCCCTTGACGACGTCGTGCGCGCGATACACATGGGCCCAAGTCCCAGAGGCGATGCGCCGCTCGACCTCATAGCGCCTGTCGAGCACCGCCCCCACGACCGCACCGCGCCGTGGAACACCGACGGATTTCGCTTCGACGCTCTCCATCTCACACCTCTCATGCCACAGGGGGTCATGAGGGACTACGCGGCGACCCGGCGATTCCTTACAGAGGTCGGCCCACCAAAGCGCGCCGAGCCCGAGCGCGTTGCAGCGCGGCTCGCCCGCCGCCGCGCTCAGGCTGGGGACGCGGTCAGGGCGTCCTTGACGGGTATCGGACCCCCCTCGAGGACGTG
>CAZNZH010000606.1:0-1749 GCA_964577445.1 uncultured Myxococcales bacterium | reverse complement strand
GTCAGGGCGTCCTTGAGGGGTATCGGACCCCCCTCGAGGACGTGGTCAGGGCGTCCTTGAGGGGTATCGGACCCCCCTCGAGGACGTGGTCAGGGCGTCTTGGACCCGCTGCAATCCCGTCAAGGACATGGTCAGGGCGTCCCGGACGCGCCTCGATCCCGTCCGGGGCGGGGTCAGGGCGTCCCGCGGGGTACCGGGCACCGTCCCGGGCGCGCAGCGCCAGCGCACCATGGCGGCCGACGGGGCGCGCGGGCGCCAAGGGGAAGGCCCGCAACCTGTTGAGATTGCGGGCCTTTATGTGGAGCCGATGATCGGACTTGAACCGACGACCTGCTGATTACGAATCAGCTGCTCTACCGACTGAGCTACATCGGCGCGACGGCGGGCGAGTATAGGGAAGCGCGGTCGAGGTGCAAGGGGAAACCGGGAGTTGCTCGCGCCACGGTGGGGGGCTATGACCGGGGCATGGGACTTCTTGACGGTCGGCGGCTCCTGCTTGGGGTCGGGGGGGGCATCGCGGCGTACAAGGCGCCGGAGCTGGTGCGCCGGCTTCGGGAGGCCGGCGCGTCCGTGCGCGTGGTGCTGACGGACGCGGGGGCGGAGTTCGTCTCGGCGCTGGCGCTTGAGGTCGTCAGCGAGGCGCCTGTGGGTCGGGGGCTCTGGGGGGTCGACGCCGCCTCGCACATCGTCCACACCGATCTCGGCAAGGACGTCGATCTCATCGTCCTCGCCCCGGCGACGGCGAACCTGATCGGCCGCATCCGGCACGGGCTGGCCGACGACCTGCTCACCACCACCGTCATGGCCTGCCACACGCCGGTCCTCGTCTGCCCGTCGATGAACACCGAGATGCTCGGCAACCCGCTCGTGCGCGAGAACATCGAGGCGCTAGGCGCTCTTGAGCGCTACACCCTGCTCGAGCCGGGGACGGGGCTTTTGGCGTGCGGCGTCGTCGGCCCCGGGCGCCTGCCCGATCCGCCCGAGATCGTCGAGGCCATCGCGGCCGCCCTGACGCCGCCGCTGCTCCTTGGCGTCCGCGTCACGGTCTCCGCCGGCCCGACGCGCGAGTCGCTGGATCCGGTGCGATTCCTCACCAACCGGTCCAGCGGCACCATGGGGTACGCCCTCGCCCGCGCGTTTGCGGCTTACGGCGCCACCGTCACGCTGGTCAGCGGCCCGAGCGGGCTGCGCACGCCGGTGGGCGTCGCGCGGCGCATCGACATCACCTCGGCCCTCGACGCCGCCGAGGCCATCGAGGGCCACTTCGGCGACACGGACGTCCTGGTCATGGCCGCCGCGGTCGCCGACTACCGCCCCGCCGCCTCGGCGACCGACAAGCTGAAAAAAGGCGCTGGCCCCATGCGGCTCGATCTCGAGCGCACCACCGACATCCTCGCGTCCGTCGCCGGGCGCGCCGACCGGGCCGGCCGCCTCCTGGTCGGCTTCGCCGCCGAGACGCGAGACATCGAGGCCCAGGCGCGGGGCAAGCTCGACCGCAAAGACCTGGACTGGATCGTGGCCAACGACGTCTCCGGCGTCGGCGTCGGCTTCGGCAGCGGCGACAACGCCGGCCTGCTCATCGCCCGCGACGGCAGCGTGGCCGAGCTGCCGCGCGCCTCCAAGGACGCCTTCGCCGAGCGCATCGTCGCGCTCCTGGCGCCGGCCATCCTCGAGCGGCTCGCCCGTGCCTGAGCAGGACCGCCGCCGCACGGAGATCCGCGCCCTCTTGGCCGGGGTGGCGTCCGACCT
>CAZNZH010000605.1:0-3982 GCA_964577445.1 uncultured Myxococcales bacterium | reverse complement strand
GGTGCGAACGGCGGGTGGGGTGAGGCGAGCGGGGCTGTGGCGGAGCGTGACCATGGGAGAGTGCCGGGAAGCGATGAGGGCGGCGTTCCCGCGCAGCCAGAAGTGGGGGCTTGAGTGCCCGAGTTCGATGCTCCTGGCACCCGCGGGCCGGCCCTCGGAACGGCGCCGAGACTATCTCGACTCGGCCGAGAGGGGCGTGGCGGGCTGCGGGGGCGTCGACGAGGGGCTCGAGTGTGGGTTCAGACGGATCGCTCGGGAAGGTCGCGCTGCGCTTGGGGAGAACGACGCCCGATGAAGGCGGTGTTCGCGCAGTGTGGCAAGCTCGGGTGATGCTGACGGCCAGTGGTCCCGCGTTCGCGGGCGTGTTGCCGTCGCGTTGAGGGTATGGTGCGTGGCGCTCCGGTGCTGTGGGCGCCCACGCTGACTCCGACTCTTGCAGCTCGAGGTGCCCGTCGTGTCATCCTTCAGCCCGGTCTTTCAGATCACCCCGCTCATGCTGCGCCAGATCAAGGCGATCGAGGAGGCGCGGGGGTTTTTGCAGGCGGTGCGCACCCATGGCGAGTGGCTCGACCGGTTGCGGCAGGAGACGCGGGTGCGCGATGCGCTCTCCAGCATCCAGATCGAGGGTCGCACGCTGAGCTACGAGTCTGCGTTCGCGCTGGCCGAGAGCCCTCCGGCGCAGCTTGACGACGGCGAGCGCGAGTTCCTGAACTACCTGCGCGCGTTCGAGATGATCGACGGGCTGCGCGGCGAGCGGGACTACCGGGTGTCACGGCGCGACCTGCTCAATATCCACCGCCAGCTTGTCGACGGCGTCCGCGGCGGGCAGCGGCACGCGGGGCAGTTCCGCAGCGAGGGGGTCAAGGTCGGCGACATCATCGACGGCGTCGAGACCGTGCATCACGAGCCGCCCCCGTGGCACGAGGTCGAGCCCGAGATCGACGCCCTCTTCGACTGGATCGACGCGGTCAAGGCCCACCCTCACGCTCGAGCGGTGATCGGTGGTGAGCCGGACCCGTGGGTGCACCCGGTCATCGTGGCCGGCATCGCCCAGCACCGCCTGGTCTGGGTCCACCCGTTCATCGACGGCAACGGCCGCACGGCGCGCATGCTCACGGCGCTGCTCCTTTACCAGCGCGGCTACGACTTCAAGTACCTGTTCGACCTGTCGAGCTACTACAACAAGAACCGCGACCGCTATTACGAGATGCTCCGGACGGTCGACCGCACGGGCGATTACAGCCACTGGCTGATGTACTTCATGGGGGGCTTCGCGGCGCAGATGTACCTCGTGAAGAGGCGTGCCGCGGAGGTCGCCTCGGGCGTGGACACCGAGGTCGGCGGCGGCCAGGACCACGGGGACTGACAGACAGGGGCGTTGGGCGAGCGCGGGCAGGAGCTGCACCGAGCGGAGCGGCGAGCAGCGCGAGTCGGGAGCACGGCCGGCGCGTCTGGCGGGCGGTTGACGGCTTCGGCCGTTGTGGGGAGACTGCGCTGCTTCATGAAAATGCTGTCCAGTGCGGGTCTGGCCTGAACCGAAGGGCTCGGAATGAGGCTCGCCGGCCCTGCGGAGGCGTCCATGCCGATAGCCCCACGCTCTCGTCTCGCCGCGCTCGCCTCCTGGCTCGGTCCGCTGCGGTCGGCGATCGATGGGGCCCACGGCGCTCCGAAGCGGGTGGCGGTGCTCTGCCGCACCGAGCCTCAGGCCGCCGCGCTGCGACGCTCGCTGGCGCGAGCCGGCGGGGCCCTCGGCGTCGAGGTGCTGACCGCCAACGGTCTCGTGACGCGGGCGCAGCCCAAGCGGCTGCCCGGAGTCGCGAAGCCCGAGCCGCCCGCGCGTCCGGAGACACCGTTGACGCGGCGGATCGGCCCCGAGGGCGCGCGGCCGGGGCTCGAGGCCGAGCTCGCGGCGTGGGCGCGCGCGTTTCGCCTGCACCGGGCGGCGGGCGAGCCGCTGCCGGATGGTTCGGACGTCACGGGCCTCGCCGAAGTGGCAGACTCGGGCTGGGGCGCAGACGATCTGGAGTGCGCGTGGGTGAGCGCCCTGGGCGGCCTCGCGCAAAAGCGGCGGCCTGACGCGCTGCAAGTCGACGAGACCCTGTGCCTGGGCTTCGACGGGCCCGCTGACGCCGCGTCGGAGTGGGAACGGGAGCACTGGCGCCAGTGGCTGGGAGACGACGCGACGCCGCTCCCGCCCGTGACGGCCTGCGAGCGGGCGCTGCTGGCCGCGCTCGGGGCGCGCGCGATCGTGGATACCGCGCCGCCACCGCCCGCGCGGCTGCCAGCCATCCAGGTCACGGACCCTCCCGCCGAGGCGCGCCTGGCCGTCCTCCTGCTGCTGAGGTCGGGGTGCGAGCCGAGCAGGGCGCTGGTGCTGGTCCCCGACGAGCCCACGGCGCGCCGCGTCCGAGCGGCCGGGCGACCGAATGGTCTGGCCATGGCCGACGCCGAGCGCGTCCCGTTCGCCAGTCACGGGCTCGCGGACGTCCTGCGCGAGGCGTTGCCCTGGTTCGACGGCAGCCCCGACCCGTGCGTGCGCGCTTCCCAGCTCGACCGCGTCCTCGTCAGCCCATGGGTGGGCCGGCACCTCCCGGCCCCGGTGCGGGATGAGCTGACGTCGCGGATCAAGGCGCTGCCGGGACTCGAGCTCGCGGCAGACGCGGATCCACTGCATGTGTCGGCGCGCCGCGTCACCAAGGTCTTGGAGGCTGCGCGCATCGACGAGGCGCCGCTGTCTGTGTGGTCGGAGGGCCTCGCGCGGCTGGGGCGCGGCGAGGGGCGCGAGCCGCGCGGTCGAGACGTCGGCGTGTGGACGCGTCAGGCCGCGCTGGTGCTAAGAGCCCGCTTGGACCGGCTGGTCGCGTGCGTCCGCAGCGAGCCCTTCTCGGGGGCCACGGCGGTCGCGACGGGTGACGACGGCGCGCGACCGCTCGTGCCAGAGAACCTGGGTATGGTCGGGCCCGCGGCGCTGGACGACGAACGCACGACGCCACCGGAGCTACCGGCGGCGGGGACGCTGGGCGCGCTGCGGCGCTTCCTGGTGGACTGCCATCTGCGCGTCGCCGACGACGAGCTCGGCGCGGCCCTGGTGCGGGCTCTCGGGGAGGCCGCGGATCGTCCCGCGACGGCGGGCGAGCTGCGTAACGCGCTGGCGGGGACGGCCGACAGCGGTCGCGTTCTGGACGGCGTGGAGGTGCTCACCTACGACGACTATGACGGCCGGCCGTCCGAGCTGCTCGTGCTGCTCGGGGTCCACGACAAGGGGATCGCGCGGGCGCCGGCTCCCGACCCGCTGCTGTCTGAGGGGACGCTGGCGGCGCTCGGCAAGCCCGGCGGGCGGTCGCGCGTCGTGTTCCGGATGCTCCAGGCGCTGCGGGCCGCCGCGCGGGCCGAGACCGCCCTGGCTGTCGTCTCCGAACGGGACACCCAGGGGCGCGTGGTCGTGCCGCCGATCGAGATGCGCCTGGACTTCGATGCGGGACGCGCGTGGCTTCGAGAGCGCGTCGACCTCGAGCCGGAGGCGGTCAAAAAAGCCAGCTACGGCCTCGCGTTGGGCGCCTTGCCGGAGAGCCAGGAGCGGGCCTGCCTCGCCATCGAGCGGGTCGCGGCGCCGGACGCGCAGGAGCCGCCCGCTCCGAGCGGCGACGCGGTGCTCGCGGCGTGGGCGCGTCAGGCCTCCGCTGAGTGGTACCGCGCGGGACGCGGCGCGATGCCGCCGGCCGCACCTGCCGAGTCGACGGGAGCGCTGAGGACGCTGGCCGACGTCCTCGACGGCTACGCGCCCCTGGCGCCGGCGTGGCTCGGGCCGTACCTGGGGGAGGTGGGCGTGATCGACGGCGTCGACCCGACCGTGAAGGCGGACGGGACGCCCCCGTATCAGGTCCAATGGTATGCCGACGACGAACCGATCCCCGGTGCGGCCGCCATGCGGCTGGCGCTCGGCCCGCTGCGCGCCAGTGACCACGGTGCGCGGATCCACGCC
>CAZNZH010000604.1:0-3995 GCA_964577445.1 uncultured Myxococcales bacterium | reverse complement strand
ATCCTCATCGAGGACCCGCCGGAGTCGCGGCGCGCCGACGTGGAGCGCGCCGTCGCCCGCTGCCCGCGCGCCGCCCTCTCCATCGAGGAGTGACAGGGGCAGCGATCGTCAGCGCTCCGGCGTGTAGCGAACCCGCATCTCTTTGATACCGTTGATGAAGTTCGAGCGCAGGCGGCGCGGCGGCGCGACCAGCTCCATGTCGGGCAGCCGCCTCAGCAGCTCCTCGAACATGATGCGGATCTCGAGCCGCGCGAGGCTCGCACCCATGCAGAAGTGCTCGCCCACGCCGAACGCGATGTGCTCGTTGGGGGTGCGGCCCACGTCGAAGGTCTGGCCGTCCGCGAAGTGGTCCTCGTCGCGGTTTGCCGAGCAGTAGTAGAGCGCGACCTTGTCGTTTTCGCGCAGCTTCACGCCGCGCAGCTCCGCGTCGCGGGTCAGGGTGCGCCGGAAGTACATGACCGGCGAGACCCAGCGCAGCATCTCCTCGACGGCGGTCGGGATGAGCGACGGGTCGTCGAGGAGGCGCTGGCGCTGCTCCGGGTGCTCTATCAGCGCCTGCATTCCGCCGGAGATGAGGTTGCGCGTCGTCTCGTTGCCGGCGACCGAGAGCAGCAGGAAGAAGGCGTCGAACTCCATGATGGTCAGCTCGCTGCCGTCGACCTCCGCGCGCATCAACACGCTGACGAGGTCTCCGCCGTCGCCGCCTTTTCGCTGCTGGGCGAGGTCATTGGCGAAGGCCCAGATGCCGGCGGCCGCCATGCGCGCGTCTTCCATGGAGGTCTGAAACTCGGGGTCATCGAAGCCGATGAGCTGGTTGGACCAGTCGAAGATCTTGTGGCGGTCGTCGGGCGAGACGCCGATGAGGTCGGCGATGACCAGCAGCGGCAGCTCGGCGGCGATGGCGGTCACGAACTCACACTCGCCCTGCTTGGCGATGCGATCGACGAGCATCTTGGCCGACGCGCGGATCTTCGGCTCGAGCAGCGAGACCATGCGAGGGGTGAAGCCGCGTTGCACCAGCCGGCGGAACTTCGCGTGCTGCGGCGGGTCCATGTTCAGCATCATCAGGCGGATGAGCGACAGGTCTCCCGGCGCGTAGTCCTGGATGTTGGTGCCGCCGCGGGCCGACGAGTAGGTCGCCGGGTCCTTCGAGATGGTGCAGATGTCATCGTACTTGGTCACGGCGTAGTAGCCGCGGCCGCCGGGCTCGTGGTGGAAGTAGATGGGCGCGTTGTGTCGCAGCCAGGTCAGATCCTCGTGGGGGACGCCGCGCACGAAGACGTCTGGATCGTAGAGCTCGACCGCGGGGCCGGCTCGGTTGGCGCTTGCCGTGGTCGCTGGGCTGGTTCCGGTCACAGCGTGTACCTCCGGGAGAACGTGCGCGGTGCGGTCGGGGTCGCCAACCGGCGCACTAGAACGCGTTCCATGACGACTAGAACACGTTTCAATGCCCCGGGCAAGCGGCCGCGCCCTCCTACGGCGTGCGCCCCTGACGAAGAGTCCTTGACCGCGTTGGCAGCAGTGAATACACTCGCAGACCGCTCGGTCGGACCGATCGGTTTGACTGAGCGGTCGGACTCAGGGGTTCGACTCATGAGTTGGACTCGTGGGTTGGACTCGTGGGTTGGACTCGTGGGTTGGACTCATCGGTTCGACTCATGGGTTGGACTCGATGGTCGAGGAGGTCTGTGTGCCGCGTCCCCGCTTTGAGAAGCTCCCGCCCGAAAAGCGTCACAGCATCTTGGAGGTGGCGGCCCTCGAGTTCGGCAAAGCCGGCTACGAAGGGGCGGCCCTCAGCGCGATTATCCAGGCCGCCGGTATCAGCAAGGGCGCGCTCTACTACTACTTCGACGACAAGGCGGACCTCTTCGCGTCGACGCTCGAGTACGTCGACGAGCTGGTCGCCCAGGCGCGACCGGAGGCGATGCAAGGCGCTACGGCCAAGACCTTCTGGCGCCTGCTCGGCGAGTTCATCGGGGGCGCGGCCGAGGTGATCGAGCGCTACCCGTGGGTGGTCGGGCTCGGGCGAGCCTTCCACCATCTGCCCGTCGAGGTCCGCGAGTCAGCGCGCGTCGGCAGCTACCTCGCCAAGAAGACGGCCGAGGTCGCTGGCCTGATTCAGTGGGGCCAAGCGCTGGGGGTCATCCGCGAGGACGTCCCGGCGGAGCTGCTCCAGCGCCTGACCATGGCCGTGGGCGAGATCTTGGACCGCTGGATCTTGGATCGGTCGACGGACGCGGCCGGCCTCCCGGCGGCGTCGGAGCTGTCTCTGTCCGTCCTGCGGAGCCTGCTCGAGACCCGCGAGGAGAGGTGAGCGCGATGGCTAAAATAGTGAGGCGATATCTGGCGGTTTTGGCTGTGACGGGGCTGCTCGGAGTGGCGGGGAGCGGCCTCGCGGCCGATCCCGCGCCGGCGGCCGCGCCTGGGGCGGAAGCTGCCAGGTCCGCGGAACCCGGCGCGCTCCCCGAGATCTCGGCCGTGCTGGCGAAGCTGGACGACCTCTACCGCTCGTCGGGCTCGGAGGCGACGATGACCATGGAGGTCAAGACGCGAAACTACGAGCGCACGCTCACGATGGACTCGTGGAGCCGCGGCGAGGACGACGCGCTCATCGTCATCCGGAGCCCGGCGCGGGAAGCCGGGACGGCGACGCTGCGCACGAGCGAGGGGCTGTGGAACTACGCGCCGAGGGCCGACCGGATGATCCGCATCCCGTCGGGGCTGCTGAGCGACGGCTGGATGGGCAGCCACGTCACCAACGACGACCTGATGCGCGAATCCAGCTACGAGAAGGACTACACGACCAGCGCGGCGTGGGTGAGCGAGGGCGGTAAGCGCCTGCTGCGCTTGACGATGATCCCGAAGCCTGACGCCGCCATCGTCTACACCAAGGTCGAGTTCTTCCTCACGGCGGACGAGTGGCTGCCGGTGCGCGCGGACTACTTCGACGACGCCGAGATCGTGCGGCGCTTTTATTACCGCGACGTCAAGACCCTGGGCGGCCGGCGCCTCCCGACCTTGATGGAGGTGGTGCCGACCGACAAGCCGAGCGAGTACACGCGCATACGCTACGACAAGATGAAGTTCGACGTGAAGGTGCCCGGCGACACGTTCACCCCGCGCGGGGTGCGGCGCGCGGCCAGCCTGCGATGACACTGCGGCTGGCAGCGCGCAATCTGTTGCGCAATCGCTGGCGGACCGGGCTGACGGTCGGCGGCATCGCGGCGGCGGTCGGGCTGCTCATCTGGATCAACGGGTTCATGGACGCCTACCTGAGCGAGATGGCGACGGCCACGGTCCGCTCGCGCCTCGGGCATGTGCAGGTCACGACCGCCGATTATGTCGATAAGCCCACGTTATTTAATGGTATTCCCGACAGTGACGCGGTGATCGAGATCCTGGCTGGGACGCCCGGGGTCGAGGTGGTCGCGCCGCGGGTGGTGGCCTTCGGGCTCGTCGGGCATGAGCGGCGTTCGGCGCCAGCGCAGCTTCTTGGCGTGGACCGGGACCCGGAGGCGGCGCTCACCGGCATCAAGGGGCAGCTCGTCTCGGGGACCTGGCTGACCGAGGCGCCCGCCAAGCCGCCTGCACCTCGCGAGGCCGTGCTGGGGCTGGGGCTGGCGGACCAGCTCGGCGTGGCCATCGGCGACGAGCTGGTGGTCTTTCTGCAAGGCGCGGACGGCTCTCTTGGCAACGACGTGCTCAAGGTCGTCGGTGTGGCCAAGCTCGGCGACTCGAACATGAACCGGATGACCGTCTACATGAACCGCGCGGACGTGGCGTGGCTCACGGCGCTCGAGGGGACGGTCCACGAGATCTCGCTCTTCCTCAAGCCCGGCGCGGATCCGGCCGCCGTGGCCGCCGACGTCACCGAGCGCCTCGCGGCGCGGCCGGGCGCCGCGGATGGTCCCGCGCTGGCCGTTCGGCCGTGGGAGGTCATCGTCCCCGAGCTGGCCGACATCCTCAAGCTGTCGTCTAGCGCCAACGCCATCTTC
>CAZNZH010000603.1:0-3996 GCA_964577445.1 uncultured Myxococcales bacterium | reverse complement strand
AAGGAGTACGACAGCAGGGGGCGGCTGAGCGCGTCGGGCTCTTATAAGGATGACGTGCGCGCCGGCGCTTGGACCCTGTACCGGCCTGACGGAAGGAAGGAGGGCGTCGGCGCCCTCGCTGGCGGCGAGCGGCACGGGCGCTGGACCGAGTGGTGGGACGACGGGAGCGTGGCCGAGGGGCTGTACCAGGCCGGGCGGCGCGAGGGCGCCTGGAAGATCGCGAGCGCAGGCGGGCTGGCGATCGCGCAGGGCACGTACAAGCAGGACCGCCAGCACGGCGAGTGGACGTATTTCGACGCGGCGGGCCGCCCGGCCAGCCGCGCCGATTTTCGCGAAGGCGACCGCATCAGCCTGGTCAGCATTGCGGACGCGTCGCGACCCTGATGGGCGGCTGAACACTGGCTGGCTCCCCAGGTGGCCAGTGTTCATCTACTCATCGGGCCGAAGCGCCGTCGCCCAGACCCGGGCGGCGGCGCTTCGGTTTTTGGTCGAGCAGCCCGAGCAGCCCGACCGCTAGTCGAGGATCTCGAGCAGCTCGACGTCGAAGACCAGCATGCCCTGGGGTCGGCCGGGCTTGCCCTGGTAGGCGAGGTCGGCGGGGATCCAGAAGCGGCGCTCCTCGCCGGCCACCATGAGCTGGAGGCCTTCGCCCCAGCCGGGGATGACGCGGTTGAGCGGGAACTGCGCGGGGCGGCCGCGGGCGACCGAGCTGTCGAAGGCCTGGCCGTCCGTGGTCCAGCCCGTGTAGTGGACCGAGACGCGGCTGGTGGGCGAGGGCTTCGACGTGCCGGTGCCCTCGCTGAGCACGAGGCTGACCAGGCCGCTGGCGCTGACCTCGCCGTGGGCGGGCGGGGCGGCGACGTCCGGCGGGGCTGGCGGCATGGCGATGGCGGCGCCGGCGTTCTTGATCTTCGTGGCGCCCATCTCCTGCATGACCTGCGCGTAGCTGGCCACGCCGCCACCGAGGCGATGGCAGTGGTTGCGGTGGCAGTTGCCGTAGCCGGGCGGCGGGTTGTCGGGGTCGAACTCGATCTCGGCCGCCTCGGGCTCGGCCGGCGTCGGTGGGGGGGCCGCGGCGCGGGGCGGCGCCGCGGGCGCCGCGGCCGGCTTGGCCGCCTCGGCCACCGGCTTGTCCTCGGTCTTTGAGCAGCCGCCCAGCGCGCCGCCCATCACCCCAAGCCACGCCGCCCCTACCACCATCAAACCACGCACCATGATCAGCCTCCAAGCCGGTCTCGTCAGGTCAGTCGTCCCGTCTCGCGCCGCAACCCGAGGGCCGCGATGCCCATCGCCACCAGCACCCACGCCAGCAGCGAAGACATGTCCCGCGCCAGGTGCCCGCGCAGCCCGTCCGCGGCCGTCTGTCGCAGCGGGGGGGCTGGCATCTCCGCGAGGACCAGCGGCGCGGCCGCTCCGCGCTCGTGGGCGAAGTAGCCGCGGAGCGCGCCGTGCCACGTCTTGACGTCGGCGAGCCACTGGCGCCGGCGCGACACGTCCTCGCCGGCAAGCGCCACCAAGCCCTCGCTCGCGATCAGCGCCGGCGAGAGCACCCGCAGCGCGTCGATGGTCCGCTGCTGTTGGCCCAGCGCCTCCTCAAAGCCGGCCTCGAGCGGCGCCAGGCGCGCGCGAAGCTCCCGCTCGGCCGCGGCCTTTCCGTCGCCCATCCCGGGGAGCTCCGCCTCTTTGCCGGCCCGGTGGTCGCCCTCGATGGCCTCGATGGCTTCTTCCGAGGCCGCGGCTGCGTCCCGCGCGGCCGTGGCCATCGCGACCCGCGAGGGCGGCGGGTAGCGCGCCTCGACGCCCGCCCGGAGCAGCCCGGGCCCCACGACGACCAGCACCAGCCAGAGCGTCGTCAGCGCCAAGGCGTTGCCCGAGCTGGACCCGCCCCAGGCGTTCACCGCCAGCGCGGCGGCGAACCAGAACGCCGCCCACAGGAGGACCAGCGCGCCCAGCCAGGCGAGGTCGCCCAGGCCGCCGTCCGCGTCCACCGCGATGGCGCCGCTGGCCCAGGCCACCACCGACGCCAGGCCGCCGACCACCGCCAGGGCGAGCAGGCGGGCGGCGGCCTTGGCCAGGAGCAGGTCCCGCAACCGCAGAGGCTGCGCCAGCAAGAGCGCCAGCGTGCCGCGCTCGCGGTCGCCGGACAGGATGTCGTAGCTCAGGGCGATGACCACCAGCGGGAGCAACTGGATCAACACGAAGAGCAGGTCCAGCGGCCCGGCGGCGAGGCGCTGCGCGTCCAGGGCGTCACGGGCTCGGGCCTCGAGCAGCGGGGCTGACGTGGCCTCGACGCGGGTCGGCCCGGCCTCGCGGTCCACCAGCCCGGCCAGGGGCCGCGGCGAGACGATGGCGACAGGCCGCAGGGTCCGTCCGGCCTCGTCGGCCGAGATCCCGCCCGGCCCGTCCAGCGCTCGGGCGCGCTCGGCCGCCGCGAGGAGCGCAGCGTGGTCAGCGGCCCGCCGCGCTTCGACCCGCGCGCCGCCCTGCCAACTGGCCCACGCCACCAGCGCCGCGAAGACCGCCATGACCACCAGCGACGCGCGCTCGCGCAAGAGCAGCCCCAACTCGAGCCTGACCAGCGAGCTGCGCATCACACCACCCTGAGGCGACGGACGGACCACGCGCCCATGGCGAGCGCGCCGACGCACCAGCCCAAGAGCGCCGAGAGCGCGTCCCCACGGGCCACCAGCACGTCCCGCGCCGCCGGCTGCGCCCAGACCAGCGCGGGCGCTTTGGCCCACACGTCCTGGCCCGCCTTGAAGTCCCAGCCGGCGTCGCCCGCGTGCTCCGCGAACACCGTGTTGAGCTGGTCGACCAGCCCCTGCCGGTGGCGCTCCGCGGCCCGCGCGAAGTCCCGGTGGTGCGCCGTGTCGGTCCCGCTCAGCCCCGCCGACAGCGCCCGCACGGCCGCGTAGGGGCTCACCCAGCCCAGCCAGCGCGCCACCCGCTCGCGCCGGTCCAGGGCGGCCTCCAGGGCGCCGAAGTGGTGGTTGATGACCTCGTTTTCGTACGCGGCCTCGGCCTGGAGCTCCAGCGCGCCCAAGAGCCCCTCGTCCATCATGACGCCCGCGTCGACGAAGCCCGCCGCCTCCAAGCGCTCCAGGGACAGGGCGTCGACCCGCTCCTCGCGCGCCGGTCCCCCGGGCAACCCTCCCTGAAGCGAGGCCGCCAGCTCTCGGGCGAACCCGTCGCGGTCCGGGACGGGCGCGATGGCGGCGGCGACGTCCTGCACCAAGCGGGGCCCGACCAGCGCGACGCCGCCCCACAGCGCCAGCAACGCCACCAGCGACGCCCGCGAGCTGCGCGACAGCGCTGAGACCGCGGCGGTCAGGCCCACCCAGGTCAGGGCCCACAGCGCTTGCAGCAGCGCCAGCCCCCACACGCGCCCGCTGGGTGCGCCACCGCTGAGCGCGGCCAGGGTCCCCACGCTCGCCGGCACCGCCACCAGCGCCGCGACCGCCAAAAACCCCAGCGTTTTCCCTATAAAAAGAGTGCCCGGGGTCAGCCCCTGCGACATCAACTGGCGCAGGGTCCCCAGCTCGCGTTCGCGCGTCCACAGCCCGAAGCCCAGCGCGATGATGACCAGCGCCAGCAGCAGTTGCAGCACGGTCGCCGGGCTCAGCGCGACGAACCGGTCCAGCGCCGTCGCGTCGGCCGAGGGCGCGTCGCCGGCCAGCTCGCGCCGATGCGCCTCGAGCTTCAGGGTGACGCCCAGCCACGGCGTCGCTCCCGGGTCGAAGGCCTCCAGCGCGCCCACCGGCTTGAAGGCGTGGGTCCCGTAGTGCGCCGCCGAGTGTGGGTTCTTGTCGCCCTGGTCCACCCACTGCCTGCGGGCCGCGTCGCGCGCGTCGGCCCGCTCGCGCTGCGCCGCGTCGGCGCGCACCTGCCCGGTCACGATGGCCGCCACCAGCAGCGCGGCCAGCGCCAGCCCGGCCACCGGTAGCCGCCCATCGCGCCACACCGTGCGCAGCTCGTTGGCCGCCAGCGCGCGCACCG
>CAZNZH010000602.1:0-3999 GCA_964577445.1 uncultured Myxococcales bacterium | reverse complement strand
GCTCGCCTGAGCGCGTGACGGGCGCGCGCCCTCGTGGTGTGCGTGTGCAAGTCATGGCTCCCGTTATCGTGCTTCGCCCGGCCGAGGTCCAGCCCGGCCGGGCCGCGGGTGCGACCGGTGGTGGGTGCGACCGGTGGTGGGTGCGAGCGGTGGTGGGTGCGAGCGGTGGCACGCGGCGGACTTCGTGGCTAAGCTGCACGGGCTTGCCGACTGGGCTGGCCGGAGGGGCTCATGGCGCGAATTCTGATGGCGGCGCTCTGGATTGCGGCGCTTGGCGCGTGTGGGGGCGGGGGATCTGGCGGGCAAAGCGACGCGGACGGGCTCGCGGCCGACGGGCTCGGCGAGCTGGGCGGCGGCGACGTGGGCGGGGAGCTGACCTCGCTCCCCGACGCGGCGGCTGACGCGGCGGCTGACGCGGTCGCGGACGCGGGCGCGGACTCGGAAGCGGACGCGCCCGCGGAGGTGGTCGACGCGGACGCGGACGCGGCGCAGCCCGGCGACGGGACGCCCGGGGACACCGGGGTCGGCGGCGAGTTCGGGGCTCCGTGCGAGGACGGCGTGACCTGCTTCAGCGGGTTCTGCGTCGAGGGACCGGACGGCCGGCAGTGCACGTCGCTCTGCGAGTCGGTCTGCCCGTCGGGCTGGGGCTGTAAAGGCGTCGGGGGCGCTGGGGACGTCACCTTTATATGCGTGTACGACCACGTCGCGTACTGCGCGCCCTGCGAGACGAAGGCCGACTGTGACCACCCGCTGACACCTGGGGCGGACAACCGCTGCGTGGCGTCTCTTGGCGGCGCGGGGTCCTTTTGCGCGACCGCTTGTGCCGGTGGCGGCTGCCCGGACGGCGCGACATGTGAGGCGCTGCCTGACGGAAAGACGGTGTGCCGGCCTGCGGACGGCGTGTGCGAGTGCAGCGGCTACGCGGTGCGCGTCGAGGCGACGACGGCGTGTTCGGTGGCGAACGGGTTCGGTGAGTGCTTCGGCGCGCGCGGGTGCGGCGCGTCGGGGCTGAGCGACTGCGACGCGGCGGCGCCGGCGGGCGAGCGCTGCAACGGGCTCGACGAGGACTGCGACGGGCTGACCGACGAGGACTTTGCGGGGCTCGGCGGGGCGTGTGATGGCGACGACGCGGACCAGTGCGCCGAGGGGGTCTGGGGGTGCAACGCGGCCGGTGACGGCGTGACCTGCGGGGACCTGACGGGTGACTCCGCCGAGCTGTGCGACGGCCTGGACCAGGACTGTGACGGGGCGACCGACGAGGACTTCGGGGTCGGCGACGGCTGTGACGGCGTGGGCGCGTGCGGTGCGGGCGTGGTCGAGTGCGCGTCGAAGGGGGCGTCGCGTTGCTCGACGGACCCGGGCGGATCGGCGGACGAAAGCCAGCCCGAGATCTGCGACGGGGCCGATAACGACTGCGATGGCGAGACCGACGAGGGCTTCGGCGTGGGGGCGGCGTGCGACGGTGTCGGGGCTTGCGGGGCGGGCGTGGTGGAGTGCGACGGGCCGGCGGGCTCGCGGTGCTCGACGAACCCTGGCGGGTCCGAGGATGGGGCGGTCTCGGAGACGTGTGACGGGGTCGACCAGGACTGCGACGGCGCGACGGACGAGGACTTTCTGGTCGGAGCGGTGTGCGATGGGGTGGGAAAATGCGGCGCCGGGAAGCTCGAGTGCGCGGGGGCGGATGCGGCGATTTGCTCGACGGATCCTGGGGGTTCGCAGGCTCAGGCGGAGGCCGAGCTGTGCAACGCGGTCGATGATGACTGCGACGGCGAGACCGACGAGGCGTTCGCGTTGGGGGAGGCGTGCGAGGGGAAGGGCGAGTGCGGGGCGGGGGTCGTGGAGTGCGCGGGGCTTCAGGGGGCGCGGTGCTCGAGCGACGTCGGCGGGACCGCGGCTATGGCGGTGGCGGAGGTCTGCGACGGGCTGGACAACGACTGCGACGGGCTGATCGACGAGGACTTCGGGGTCGGGCAGGCGTGCGACGGCGTGGGGGCTTGCGGGGCGGGGGTTGTCGAGTGCGCGGGGCTTTTGGCGGCGGGGTGTTCGACGGATGTGGGGCGGTCGGCGGATGAGGCGGAGGCCGAGAGCTGTAACGGGGTCGACGACGACTGCGACGGCGAGACCGACGAGGACTTTGGGGTCGGCGGGGCGTGCGACGGCGTGGGGGCGTGCGGGGTTGGCAAGATCGAGTGCGCGGGGGCTTTGGCGACGCGGTGCTCGACGGATGTGGGGGGCTCGGCGGCGGCGGCGGTGGCGGAGCTCTGTAACGGGCTGGACGACGACTGCGACGGCGAGACCGACGAGGACTTTGGGCTGGGCGAGGCGTGCGACGGCGTGGGGGAGTGCGGGGCGGGGCTGGTGGAGTGCTTTGGGCCGGCGCTGGCGGGGTGCTCGACGGATGTGGGTGGGTCGGAGAGTGGCGCGGTCAGCGAGCTGTGCAGCGGCGTCGACGACGACTGCGACGGGGCGACCGACGAGGGGTTTGCCATCGGGGAGGCGTGTGTGGGGGTGGGCGCGTGCGCGGGGATCTCGGGCGTGCTCGAGTGCGAGAGCCTGACGGCGGCGCGGTGCTCGACGCAGCCGGGGGGCTCTGACGACCAGTCGTCGGCGGAGGTGTGCGACGGCGTGGACAACGACTGCTCGGGGCTGGCGGACGACGGCGACGCGGGGTGCCCGTGTGCGGTGCAGCATGTGCTGGGGGTTGCGTACATGTTCTGCACGACGGCGCTCTCGTGGACGGACGCCCGCGATGCGTGTGCGGCGAGCGGGTACGCGCTGGCGACCATCGAGAGCAAGGCGGAGAACGACGGCGTGGTGGCGATTGCGCTGCCGAAGAAGGCGTCGCCGTGGTGGATCGGGCTCAACGACCGCGAAAACGAGGGCGTGCACGTCTGGGTGAGCGGCAGCGAGGCGACGTACCGGAACTGGGCCGAGGGCGAGCCCAACGAGTTCCCCCACGGCGACAAGTGCGGTGTGAGCTTCCCGGGCGAGGACTGCGTGCAGTTCAGCCCGCCGAGCGCCGGACTGCCGCCGGACTGGAACGACGAGCCGTGTAACTGCGCGTATCCGTACGTTTGCCGGCAAAACGAGTAGAGTAGGCGTCTGACGCCTGTGGAGGAGGGGCGATGCCACGACGCGTGTGGATCGGTGGTGGGAGCGGGGGCCTTGGTCTCGAGTGCGCGCGCGTCTTCGCGGCGGCGGGGGAGCGCTTGGCGATCTGTGGGCGCGACGCTGCCCGGCTGGCCAGCGCGCGCGCGACGCTCGAGGCCGCGGGCGCCGCGGAGGTCCACTCCCTGGCGGCGGACCTCGCCACCGCGAACGGCGCTGCACACTTCGCCACGGCGGCGCTCGAAGCGCTCCGGGGGTGCGACGTCCTGGTCTACGCGGTCGCTGGCGGCGGTCCTGGGGGGCTGCGCGACCACGTCGATGCGCGCTTCGAGGCCGACTGGGCCTACGCCTTTCAGGTCAACGTGATGGCTCCGGTGCGCCTGGCGAGGTTGGCGCACGGTGCGCTGGTCAGCTCGGTGACCGGCGGCGTCATCGTCCATGTGGCGTCGGTCTGGAGCCGCGAGCCGATGGCCGAGACGGCGCTCAGCTACGGCGCGACCAAGGCCTCGCTGGACTATCTGACCCAGGCGCTGGCCCAGGAGCTTGGGCCGACCGGCGTGCGGGTCGTCGGCGTCGCCCCCGGCCCGGTCGGGGACGCGGCGGCGGAGGGCGGGGACGCGGCGGAGGTCGCGCCCAACGCGCTCCGTCGCGTCGCCACTCCAAGCGAGATCGCCCGCGTCGTCGCCTGGGCGGCCGGGCCGGGCGCCAGCTTCGTCACCGGGACCACCATCATCGCCGACGGCGGCTACCTCCGCGCGGTGCGGTAGGCGTGCGCTAGGCGTGCGCTAGGCGTCAGACGCCTATTAGCAGCTCGGGACGCTCGGCTGCGCGGCCGAGCCCTTGGACGTCGACCTGCTCCCATGACACCGCGCCCGGCCCGAATCGGTCGTG
>CAZNZH010000601.1:0-4006 GCA_964577445.1 uncultured Myxococcales bacterium | reverse complement strand
ACCGCCCCGCCGGCCCACACGCCCCGCCTCGAGCGCCCGCCTCGCCCGCCGCCCGAGCACCCGCGCTCCGCCGCGGAGCTTCAGCGCGTCGTCCCCAACGTCACCGTCAACGCCCGCGGCGAGCGGCCCTGGCGCGGCGACGTGGACCTCGGCGCCACCATCGACCGCATCCTCGCCGGTGAGCCCTACCCGTCGCGAAACGACGGCTCGGTCTTTCAAAACCGCGAGGGCCGGCTGCCCAAGCGCCCCGGCGGCTACTACCGCGAGTACGTCCACCCCACCGGCGGCGTGCGCGGGCCGGGGCCGCAACGAATCATTCGCGGCGAGGGCGGCGAGTGGTACTACACGCCCGACCACTACGGCAGCTTCATCCCCCTGCACGGCCCCCGAGGCCCGTGATGCGCGACCCCTTCGAGTACACGCCCGCCGCCGAGCCCGCCGCCGGCGCGCTGACCCTGCGCCTGTCGGCCGAGATCGACGGCCGCGACGCGCTCTTCGACGCCTACACCCGCGCGCTGAGCTTCCCCGACTGGTTCGGCCGGAACTGGGACGCCCTGTGGGACCTGCTGGGGGACCTGTCGTGGCTGGACGGCCGCGCGGTGGCCATCGTCCACGACGGCCTGCCGCGCCTCGAGCCCGACGCCCTGGCGGTCTACGTGACCGTCCTGGCCGACGCGCTGGTGGCCTGGAGCGACGACCCGGCGAGCTTTCGCGTGCTCTTCGCCGAGACCGACCGCGCCCGCGTCTCCGGCCTCCTCACCGCCCGGGCCGGCTCGTGAGCGCCGCCGCCGCGCCGCCCGAGTCGCCCTGCCGCCACCGCCCCGCCTGCCCCGGCTGCGACTGGCTCGAGCGCCCCTACCCAGACCAGCTCGCCGCCAAGAAGGCCCGCGTCGCCTCGGCCTTCGCCGTCTGGCCGGCCCTCGCCGACTTGCTGGTCGCCGACACCCTGGGCGCCGACCAGCGCGAGCACTACCGGACCCGCGTGAAGTGGGTCGTCGACGGCGCCCGAATCGGCCTGTATGGCGCCGCCCACGCGGTCGTCGACACGCCGGACTGCCTCGTCGCGCCCGAGTCCGCCCTGCGCCTCGCCGCCACCTTGCGCCAGCGCCCGCCCGAGACCGCCGCTCGCCTCGTCGCCGTCGACATGCGCTGCGCCGCCTCGGGCGCCGTCGTCCCGACCCTGGTCGTCGAAGCCGAATCCGACACGGCCGCCCGCGCCCACGCCGAGCGCCTCTGCGCCTGGCTCACCGCCACCGCCGACCCACCGCCCCCAGGCGTCGCGTGGTCTTACCGCCGCCCCAAATCCCCCGCGACCCTGGGCAGCGCCCCCGAAGCGCTCACCGGCCACACCGTGCTCGCCGACCGCATCGGCCTGGCCGACGCCCGCTTCCCGCCAGGCGCCTTTTCCCAAGCCCACGCCTCACAGACCGAGCGCCTGCACCGCCTGCTCCTGGACGCGCTCGCCGCCCACCTGGCCCCCGCCGAGCGCGCCGCCGCCCACCTCGTGGACCTCTACGCCGGCACGGGCAGCATCGGCCTGGCCCTGGCCGACCGCGTGGCCGCCGTCACCTGCGTGGAGACCTTCGAGCCCTCCGCCCGCGCCGCCCGCGCCGCCGCCGCCGAGCGCGACCTCCCGCTGACGGTCCTCGCCGCCACCGCCGAAGACGCCCTCGCCGGCCTCACCGCGTCGACCGACCCGCGCCCCCTGGTCATCGTGGTCGACCCGCCCCGCACCGGCCTGGCCGCGACCGTCTTGGCCACCATCGCGAAAGCGCCCGCCCGCCTCATCCTCTACGTGAGCTGCGACCCGCAGACCCTGGCCCGCGACCTCGCCATCTTGGCCACCCACGGCCTGGTCGCCACCGCGGCCACCCCGCTGGACCTGATGCCCCACACCAGCCACGTCGAGACCGTCGTGTCGCTCCGCCCCGGCCCGCCCGCGCCGCTGAGCGTGCTGCACCGCGAGCCCGGCCTCGCCGTCGTCGAGAAGCCTCCGTTTTTGCCGACCACGCCGCACCCGGAGTGGCCCGGCTCGCTGCTCAGCCACGCGGCGATGACGATGCCCGACCCGCGCGCCATCCACCGGCTGGACGTCGGCACCTCGGGCCTCATCATGCTCAACCCCGACGACGGCCCGCGCCCCGAGCTCGACGGCTACCGCAAGGTCTACCTGGCGCTGGTTCGCGGCAGCACCCGCGCACACGGCACCATCAGCGCGCCGCTGGTCGAGCGTGGCCGCACGTTCAGCGCCGAGACCCGCTTTCGCCGCGTCGCCACCGTCAACACGCACAGCCTGCTCGAGGTCGACCTGCTGACCGGCCGCACCCACCAGATCCGCAAACACCTCGCGGCCATCGGCCACCCGGTGCTCGGCGACGCGCGCTACGGCGACCCGGCGACCAACCGCTTCATGGCCGCGCGCCACGGCCTCATCCGGCCGTTTTTGCACGCGTGGACTCTCACCGCGCCCGACGGGACGGTCTACACGAGCCCCCTGTGGCCGGACCTCGAGCTGGTCCGCCAGAGCCTGGACGCGGCGCCGGTCCGCCCGCGCCCTTCGGGCGGCAAGTCAGGCCGTCAGTCGGGGCGGGGCAAGCGCTCGAAGAGCCAGCGCGCGTAGAGGCGGTGCCCCTCGGCGCTGAAGTGGACGTCGTAGTCGGTGGTGTCGGCGAAGTAGCGTTTGACGCCGTTGTGGCGCACGGCCTCGGCGAAGAGCTCACCCGCGTCGAGGGTGGTCAGGCCCAGGCCGCGCGCGATGGCGACCATGCGGTTGTGGGCCTCGAAGGTGGGGACGCTGGCCGGGTCGGCGGCCTCGAGGAAGGCCCGGTGCGGCAGGACCGTGACGGTCAGCGGGACGTGGCGGGCGGCCAGCTCGTCGGCGAAGGCTCGCAGGAGCTGGTCGAACCGCCGCCACTGCGCGTCGGTGCCGAGCTGGCCCTCGGTCGCCAAGCCCATGGGCTCGTCCAGGCTGTGGGTGAGGGCCGCGAAGCCGCTGACGAGCTGGGCGGCGGCGACGGACACCGTGGCCAAGACGCGCAAGGGGTAGGGCGCGGGCGTGCGGACCACGATGAGGCGCAGCGGGTAGGCCCAGCGGGGCGAGGCGAAGCGCAGCTTGGCGGCGGCGTCGAGCACCGGGCCGGCGTCGGTGCAGGTGTACGCGCGGTCCAGCTCGACGATGTCGTTGCCGCTAAAAAGATGAAGCACCACCTGGGAAAATGACGCGCGGTCGAGCCACGCGCGGGCGACGGCGAGCTGGAGATCGGTGCTGGTGCCGGGGACGCCGCCGCCGATGTGGTGGCGGGCGGGGTCGAGCTGCTCGAGGAGGTCGGGGAAGGGCAGGGCGTCGCCGATGCTGGCGGAGGTCACCATGGAGTCGCCCAGGTGCAGCACGCGGGGCTCGCCGTCGCCTTCGCCGCGGTGCAGCAATGGGCCGATCTCGGGGAAGGCGTCGGGGTAGAGCGCTTTACAGGCGCCCTCGAAGTCGTAGGCGTCGAAGATGAGGGTGGCGTCGCCGGCGGGCGGGAGCGGGGCGACGGGGGGCAGGCGGCGGGCGACCAGCTCGACCAGGCCGAGGGCCAGGCCCATCGCGATGGCGGCGACGGCGAGGGCGGCGCGCGGGGGTCTGCGCGGGCTGGGGCGCCACGCGGCGCTGGCGAGTGCGAGGCCGAAGAGCAGCGCGGTGAGCAGGCCGTCGTAGAGCGGGACGCGCGCGTCGAGGTGCACCGCGGCGAGGGTCAGGGCGGCGCCGGCGGGCAGCGTGCTCAGGGCGAGCAGGCGGCGCAGGGCCGCGCGGCGGGGCAGGGCGCGCGAGAGGCCGCGGCCCGCGAGCTTGCCGGCGAGCAGGGGCGCGAGCACCAGCGCCAGGGCGAGCAGCCAGGCGGCCCAGGCCGGGCGGTGACCGGGCCCGCGGGCGAGGGGCTCGTGGGCGGTGGTCTGACCGGGGGTCTGGGAGTCCGGGCCGGCCGGAGCGCCGCGGTCGCCGGTGGCGTCGCCGGCGGGTCGCCAC
>CAZNZH010000600.1:0-4015 GCA_964577445.1 uncultured Myxococcales bacterium | reverse complement strand
CTCTGCTTCATCGACACGGCCGGCAAGGGCTACGATGAGTCGCGCACGACCGACGACCCCAGCCTGTCGAACCCCGGGCAGGCGGCGCGGACCGCGCGCGAGGTTCGGCGGCTGCTGGGCCGGGGCCTCGCCGCCGCAGACCTCGCCGTCATCACGCCCTACGACGCCCAGGCGCGAGCGCTTCGAGCGTCGCTGCTCGACGTCGCGGGGCTCGAGATCGGGACCGTGGACGGGTTTCAGGGCCGCGAGAAAGAGGCCGTCATCGTCGACCTCGTGCGTTCGAACGAGGCGGGCGAGCTGGGTTTTTTACGCGACGTGCGCCGCATGAACGTAGCGCTCACGCGGGCGCGCCGGTTCCTGCTGGTCGTCGGCGACAGCGCGACCTTGGGCCGGCACCCCTTCTACGCCGCCTTCCTCGAGTCCGCCGAGGCGCAAGGCGCGTGGCTGAGCGCCTGGACCGACGACGCTCCGCCCTTCAGCCCGTAGGGCCCCCGGCCCGCGCGGACAGCAGCAGGTGCGTGGCCTGGGTCATGTGAGCGATGACGCCCTCGACGTCCTGCAAGCCGCCCATCCAGCCCACCAGCGCGGCAAACCAGATCTGCTGTAGCAGAAAACCCATCTGCTCCTCGTCGGCGGCCAGCTCGGCCGGCCGCTCAGGATCGATGGTCTCGCCGCGCATGGACGCCGCGACCAGGCGCGTGATGCGGCCGTGGTGTCGCAGGACCTTCTCCGCCGTGTCCGGCACACCGGAAGCGACGGCACGCAGCACGGCGCGCGCGAAGTTCGGCCGGGCGATCATCGCGCGGGTCGCCAGGGTGAAGAAGTAGATCACCCGCTCGGCCGGCGAGTCGCCGCGCGCGGGGTGCACCGCCATCAGGTCCTCGAACTTGCCCGCCTCCAGCTCCAAGCCGGCGACGAGGATGTCCTCTTTGCTGCGGAACCGGTTGTAGAGCGTCCCCAGCGCCACGCCCGACTGGGCGGCGACGTCGCGCAGGCGGACGGCCTCGAAGCCGCCCTCTTCGGCGAGTTGGACGGCGCTCTCCACGATGCGGCGGGCTCTCTCTTCCATGCCTCTCCCTCACTCGGAAAGGCCCCGCGTGTCAAGACGCGCCGCGCTCCAGTCGCTTTCCGCGCGAGCCGCGGCGAATCCAGACCGGCTCCTCCGCGGCCGACCCTGGGCCCGAATCCCCCTCTGTGTTTTTCGCGTCGGCGCCGCTCAGCGCTCGGCCCTGGTGGCGGCTTCAGCCTGAGAACCGGCTGCCCGCCTGCTTGCGGCGGCGCGCGTCTCAGGATAGAGAGCCGCGCTCTTCGCAGGGGGGATGTATGGCCAGGTCGCCGTGGACGGCGTTGGGGATGGTCGGCGTGTTGGCGCTGGGCGCTGCGGGTTGCGGCGACGAGGTGCCGGTCGTGTCGACTCTAAACGTCGGCGAGGACCTGCCCATCGGCGACCTTGAGGGCGACAAGGCCGATGGCGTCTGGGGCCACGCGGTCGAGTGCAAGCCCATCCCGAACCTGCCGGCCCTGGCGGACCCGGAGATCGTCGTCAGCCTCGACGGCCTGACGCTGCACCTGCGCGACCGCGCCGGCACCTACGATCGCGTGTTCCCCATCGGCCCCGGCGCCTTCGAGAAGGGACGGAGCCTGACGCCGACCTCCGAAAAAGCAGCCGGCGGCGTGTTCTACGCGCGCGCGGACCTCCCCGCGGTCTCCGACGGCCCCACGCCGGCCCAGGCCCGCTGGGGCTGGAACCAGGTCTGCCGCATGTGGTGGAAAAACGAGGCCGGCCGCATGACGCCGGTCTTCGCGGGCCTGCCCTTCATCCGCCTGGACGGCCACACCAGCGCCGCCTACGCGATCCACGGCCCCGTCGACAACTACACGCTGCCAAGCGGCGGAAACCTTCGCCGCGGCTACGTCAGCCACGGCTGCATCCGCATGGACGCCGCCGACGTCGTCGAGGTCTACGCGCGCATCCTCGGCCACAAGACGCCGGTCCGCATCCAGAAGGCGGTCGAGCGCGTCGAGGGCGGGCTGGCGGTCGACCTGAAGGCGCGCTGGATCGGCGCTGAGTGCGCCGCGGACTCCGACTGCGGCTACAGCGGCGGGTGGTGTCGGACCAACCCCTACTCGGGGCGCGGCGTCTGCACCATGGCCTGCGACCTGTCCTGCCCGGACCGCGCTGGCTACCCGACCACCTTCTGCGTCGATGAGCCGGAGAGCGCTGCCGGCATGTGCGTCCTGAAGGCGTCGGCGCACAACGCGCAGTGCGCTCCGTACGACCACCACGTCCGGCGCGGCGGCGTGCCGCGGCACAGCCAGCCCTCGAAGAAGGCCGACGTGTGCGTGCCCGGGACCCCCGGGTGGATGGGCGATCGCTGCGTGGTGGACGCCGAATGCACCGGCGGCATCTGCCAGCCCTTGGCCGACGCCGGCGCCGGCATCTGCACCCAGGCGTGCCAGAAGTACTGCCCCGATCTGGCCGGCCACGCCTCGACCTTCTGCGTCGCCGGCGCGCCCGAAAGCGGCCTCACCGGCCAGTGCGCGGCCGTCTGCGCCAGCAACGACGAGTGCGCCCTCGGCACCACCTGCGAAGAGGAGCCGCGGGTCGGCCAGCCCTCGGTCACCCGCTCGGTGTGCCTGCCCTACTGATCGCGGCCTGATGTGGGTGCGGGCGTGCGGACTCGCCGGACGCCCGCCGGCCGCGGATCGACAGCCCCGGACCCGCCCGCTATCCTCTGGCCACGCGGCCCACACGCGCCGGGTCACGCGGAGGTCGCTATTGGAACCGGTTCGATTCTGGCTCAACGGCTCCCTCGTCGAGGAGGCCGCCGCCTCACCCACGACGACGCTGCTCGACTATCTGCGCCGCGACCTCCGCCAGACCGGCACCAAGGAGGGCTGCGCTGAGGGCGACTGCGGCGCCTGCACGGTCGCCATCTTGGACCCCGAGGGCCCGAGCGGCGGCCGCTGGCGCGCCATCAACGCCTGCTTGGTCTTGCTGCCCATGGTCCACGGCCGCCACCTCGTCACCGTCGAGGGCCTGCGCAAAGACGGCGTCTACCACCCGGTGCAGACCGCGCTGGCCACCGCCATGGGCTCGCAGTGCGGCTACTGTACGCCCGGCGTGGTCATGTCGATGTTCGAGGCCTGCTACCGCCAAGACCTCGATGAGGACTGGCAGATCGACGACCAGATGTGCGGCAATCTTTGCCGCTGCACGGGTTATCGGCCCATCCGCGAGGCCGCCCTGGCCATCGCCGGCCTCAGCCCGGACGACCCCTTCTCGCGCCAGGCCGCCGCCCGCACGGCCCCCGCCCCCGCCCTCGCCTACGAGACCCACGGCCAGAAGTTCTTCGCCCCCACCACCCTGCCCGCGCTCTTCGAGCTCCTCGAGGCGCACCCCGACCACCGCCTCGTGACGGGCGCCACCGATCTCGGGCTGGCGGTCACCAAAGGGCGTGAGCGCTTTAAGTGCCTGATATCACTGGAGTCTATCGCCGAGCTGCGCCAGGTCGAGGCGCGCCCCGACGCCCTGTCGCTGGGCGCGGGCCTGTCGCTGTCGGACCTCGAGGCCATCACCCAGCGGATGCTGCCGCCCATGGCGCGGATGCTGCGCTACTTCGGCGCCCGGCAGATCAAAAACCGCGCGACCCTGGGTGGCAACCTCGCCAACGCGTCGCCCATCGGGGACACGCCGCCGGTGCTGCTGGCGCTCAACGCCACGGTCATCGCGCGCTCGAAGGCCGGCGAGCGCGCCATCCCCATCGACGACTTCTTCGTGGCCTACCGAGAGACCGCGCTGGCGCCGGGCGAGATCGTGGCGCGGGTCGAGGTGCCGTCGATCCCGGCGGACGCGCGCGTCGGCGTCTACAAGGTCTCCAAGCGGCGCGAGCTGGACATCAGCACCGTGTGCGCCGTGATGATGGCGCGGGTGGCCGACGACGGGTCGATCACCGAGGCGCGGGTCGCCTATGGCGGCATGGCGGCGACCCCGGCGCGGGCGCGGGCGGTGGAA
>CAZNZH010000599.1:0-4017 GCA_964577445.1 uncultured Myxococcales bacterium | reverse complement strand
GGCCGTGGTGTGGTTCGCGCTCACGCCGACGTTCACGAGCCCCGCCGTCGGCGCCGGCGAGTGCCACAGCTCAAGCGACGTCTGACGATTCTGGTCGTTGAAGACGTACCAGGTGTAGCTCAGGGTCAGCTCGTTGATGACCTGCGACGATGTGTTGACGAGGCGAAGGACCCACCCGCCGTCGGTGAGGTTGGTGTCGTCGGGCTGCCCGCCCACCGCGATCCCGTCGACGCCGACGTCAAAGGCATACACGCCCGCGCTGGCGACGCCGCCTGTGCTCGCGCCGCGCGAGTAGTCGGTCGGGTCGCCGGCCGTATCGACGTTGCCTTTGGTGTCCCCGTACGCCATGGGGCCCGCCGCGAGGCCCTGGACGATCCATGTGTCGGAGTCGAGCTGTCCCGCCGCCGGCGTCGGCGCGAAGCCGGCGCCCGCGAACGTCGAGAAGTCGATGCTCTGCTGGGTCTCGTCCGCGATGGAGAGCTGCGCTGAGGCGCTGGTCGATAGCAACAGCAGCATCTGCGCCGCCCAGAGGACGAGACCTCGGGAGAACCATCTCACTGTGTCCCCTCCTTTCTGGGCCGGGAGTCGTTCGGAGCGTAAACGGGCGGCGCGCCGCGCGAGCAACGAACTCCCCACGATCGCGCCCCCCCGGGCCACGCCGTCCCCTGTCGATGCATGACAATCACTGCCGTACCGAGACGGATCGATGCTAACAGCGAAACAGCGTCGTTGAAAGCTGGCGCGGCGGCGCAACGCGGCGCAGGTCAGGCTCGGCGGGCCGGTGGTAGAAATACGGCGCCGAGGGCGTCCAAGGCCGCCGCGTCGAGGTGGCAGACCCGCGGCGGGCGGGCGGGCGCCGGCCCTGGGGTGAATCCGGCGCCCGGGTCTGCGGCGGGACCGAAAAACCAGACGATGTCGCGCTCGGAGCGACCTTCGCCCAGCAGCCCCAGCCAGCGCCCGCCGGGGACAGCGACCGCGGTGACCCGAGCGCTCGCCGCGTCGACGCGGAGGCTATGCCAGACCCGGCCTTCGGCACGGATCGTCAGCTTCCGGCCGTCGTAAAACAGCTCGGCCGGCGTGGGGACGAGGCGGGACCGGGGGCCAGCCAGGCTCCGCAGCCGTGCCAAGCGGCGTGCGTGTGGCAGGTGGGCCATCGGGACCACGAGGGCGAGGCAGCCCACCGCCAGCCCGAGCACGTCGCCGACGGGCCGCGGCAGCTTCACCGCGAGCGCGACCCCCGCGGCGATGACCAGCGCGCGCACCAGCCACGCGCCTTGCCGCCCGCTCTGCGTCGAGCGGTAGGTCGGCCAGTGGGCGAAGAGCGCGGCCAGGGGCGAGACCGCGCGGGCCCGCAGCGGGCGGTGGCTCACCTCGCGAAACACGACGCCGGCCAGCGAGAGCGGCTTGTCCGCGCTCACCTTGACCTTGCGCGACCGCTGCCGGGGCGCCTCCATTCGCGTGCGTCTCCCGGTCTGCGCGTGGCCAGCGCCGCGCGCCCATCGAGCCAGCGCCGCGCGCCCGTCGAGAATCGGGACGCGCGGCGCGTCGTAGCTGCGCGACTGACCCTGAAGCGCGAGTCAGCCGCGTCGATCAGAGGGCGGCGAGCGCCGCGTCGTAGTCCGGCTCCTGAACGATCTCTGGCACCAGCTCGGTGTAGCGGACCGTCCCGGTCTCATCGAGCACGATGACCGCGCGGGCGCACAGGCCGCGCATGCCGCCGTCGCTGATCTCCACGCCATAGTCCCGGGCGAAGGACGAGCGGAAGCTCGAACCCGACTTCGCGCGCTCGATGCCCTCGGCGCCGCAGAAGCGCTTCTGGGCGAAGGGCAGGTCCGCCGAGACGTTGACGATGACCGTGCCCTCAAGACCAGCCGCCGCCTCGTTGAAGCGGCGCACGCTCATCGCGCAGATGCCTGTGTCGAGGCTCGGGAAGATGTTGAGGACGACCTTCTGCCCGGCCAGGGAGGCCAGGGTCAAATCGGAGAGATCCGTCGCGGTCAGCGTGAAGGCGGGGGCCTTCGAGCCCACCGCGGGCAGCTCGCCGGAGGTCCTAACGGGGTTTCCTTTCAGGGTAATCGTAGCCATGGGGCGCTCCTGTGGGTCGGGTAGCGTGGGGTGCGACCGTCGGCTGCGGCTCATCGCACACTTGGCGCGCTTTGGCGAGACCGGCGCGCCCGGGCGCAGCTCGGCCGGGCGTCGGCGCCGTTGGCCCGCAGCCCGAAACCGAGCTATGAACCGCCGACGGGCCGCGAACGGGAGGACGGGTGTCCGAGGCCACAGACGAAGAGCTGATGGAGCGCTACGTGAACCGCGACGATCGCCGCGCGTTCGAGGAGCTCTTCCGTCGCTACGGGTCGCGCCTTCACGGGTTCTTTCTCCGCTCGGTCGGGTCCACCACCGAGGCGTCCGATCTGGTGCAGCAGACCTTCCTGCACTTTCACCGCGCGCGGCGGGACTTCCGACAGGGCCTGCCCGTGCGCCCTTGGCTCTACACCATCGCCATCAACGTGCGGCGTGAGCTGTTCCGGCGCCGCTCGCGCAAACCCGAGACCTCGCTGGACCCGGTCGTCCACGGCGAACCCTCGGCCGACCCCGACACGACGACGGCCAAGGACCGGCTGGTCCGGCGCGTCCTGATGGAGCTGCCTGACCAACAGCGCGAGGTCATCCTCCTGCACTGGTACGAAGAGCTGAGCTTCCCCGAGATCGCCGAGGTGCTCGGCGCGTCCGTGTCGGCGGTGAAGGTCCGGGCGCACCGCGGCTACGTGCTGCTGCGCGAGCGGCTGGGGGAAGACTGATGGCGCGCGGCGACGGCGACGGCGGCGCGGCGAACCTGGAGCTTGAGCCCCTGCGACTCGAAGGCTACCGCAGCGCGCGGACGCTGGAGGACGCGAAGGTCGACGAGCTCTTCGCGCGCGTGGCCGCCAGCACCGTGGACCGCCCCCGGTCGCTCCGCGATCGCCTCCGCGAGCTGAAGACCCCGATCCGCGTGGCCCTGAGCCTCGCGCTGGCCCTCGGCGTCGCCGCCGCCGTCCTGGCCGCCATAGGGGTCGCCCCCTCGGTCGCTGAAGCCGGTGCCGGCCCCTTCGTCGCCGCCGTCGGCTCCGTGGTCGGCTTCATGGCCGTCGCCGTCGCCGTCAGCCTGCGCGGCGCCCACCGCCGCTCCCTGGGCATCGCCGCGTGGCTGCTCGCCCTGGTCAGCCTCGCCGCCCCCATCGCCCTGGGCATGCTGCCCGGCATCTGGGGCGGCCGCCCTGCCCCCGCCGCCCCCGCCGCCGCCCACGACTTCGGCCTGAGCTGCTTTGGCGCCGGCCTCGTCGCCGCCCTCCTCACTGGCCTGGTCATTCGCCTCTTCCAGCGCGACGACCGCCCGACCTCGTGGCGGCTGGTCGCGCTGGCCGCCGCGGGCGGGCTTGTCGCCTTCGGCACCTCGCAGCTTTATTGCCCCAGCGACGACCTGCTCCACGTCACCGTCGGCCACGGCCTCGTCGGCGCGCTGCTGGCCTTCATTTTCCTCGTCGCCGCCTGGCTGAACCGCCGCCTGCGAAGGGGCTGAGCCCGCCGCCCTACTCGGCCGGCCCGGGCTTGATCCCCAGATCCATCGTCATCGTCATCGTCATCTCCTGCGGGGCCCCCTGCGTGGTCATCCGCATCGCCGTGTTCGACGTGACCTTCACCTGCGACACGGGCACCAGCGAGGTCAGCTCGACGTCCATCGTGCCCTCGCCGACGCCGCGCATGTCGACCAGCTCCGCCTTGACACCCGGCGGCAGCCCAGGCGGGTCCATGGTCTGCTTCGGCCCCAACTGCGTCAGCTTCACCTTGAGCTTCAGCTTGTCGCCATCCATCGCCTCCAGCGTGTACTCGCCGACCTGATAGATCGTCATCCCACCCATCTCTAGCCGCTGCCGCGCCTGCCAACGCGCTCCGACGCCGACGGCCGCCTCGGGCAGCGGGACGGACATCTGCCGCATCGACTGGCCCATGGAATCCACCAACTGCGCGAGCTGCGGGTTC
>CAZNZH010000598.1:0-4026 GCA_964577445.1 uncultured Myxococcales bacterium | reverse complement strand
TGTATCGACATCTGCCAGGGGGTCGTACAGCGGCCGAACTGGAATGACGCGTTCCCTATTGAACGGTCAGGCGCTGATCGAAGAGCCTCGTAGTCCACTCTTCGGCAGAAGGGGTGCTTCCGCCTACGGACCCATAACTGACCGTCGCGATGGAACCGGCCTAACGCGAGACCAAGTGCGCAACGACCCGCTCGTGTGGCTTCAGCTGGTCGCTGAACCCGCGTCCGGATTGACGTTGATGCTGGTCGAGTTCGAGCAGTCGCCTAAGTTCGGCGCGAAGGAGTAACTGCCCCGAGTTCTCGTCGCTGCCGACGTAGTCAATGAGCGACTCGTCTGCCTCATGCCACGCCAGCGCGTCCACGACGACCACTGCTTTAGCAAACGCTGCTGGCCGCCAATCCGGTGAAAAGTCGATCACCGCCGGCGGCAAGCCGTCTTCGAAGAGAACATTGCCTCCGAAATCACCGTGGATAACTTGGCCGTCGGCTTCGACGGGCATCAGACGCTCGATGAGCGGCGCAACTAGGGGAGCCAGCTCGTCGGCGTAAATGGCCTCCTCCTCCCCCCAGGCCATCCGATCGGCGACAGCCCAAGGGTCGGAGCGTCGCGCCATGAAGGCGGGCCTCTCGACGTTACGAAGAGCCACGTGGAAGGCATCCGCCACATCGAGGACCTCAGGCCAGCGGTCAAAATCATGGGCGCCAGGGAGAAGCGTCTGCGCGAACCACCCATCGACGCACCATCCGCCCGTGTGAGCCTCGACGTACTGCGGGACCCTAACTGCGGCGCTGGCGATCTTGGCCAGCACTCCGGCTGACCACTCGGTTTCCTCCGGGAGCGTCGTTCGTTTCAGAACCACATTGCCCACGCGAAACGCCGCGCCCTGACCGCCGGACAGGGCCTCAGCATGTCCGTTCAGTCTGAAAGCCTCGAGGACCGGAGCGGGCGGTGGCTGAGCCATCCCAGCAGCGTAGCACTAGCCCACATGCCGCGGAATCACGACATAGCCTGCTCGCCACCCTTCTGAGACAATGACGAGGTCTGCTCGCCGGAAAGGTGGCTGACGTCTGCTTCAGGTGCCCAGACCAACGACCGTTCACCACCCCACGCGGACGCCGCCGACGTTCGGGTGTCGGTTGGGTGACAACTCTGACCCGCGCGGCATGGGCGGTCGCCCACGGCCGGGCAAGTGTTAGAACCTCCACCGTGTCCTCCATCAAATCGCAACTTAGCCCTCGAATTGTGCTGTGCGGGCGACTTTCAAGCTTCATTATCGGACTGCCCGTCGGGAGCGTGATCTTTGCCAAGGAACCTCATCCTAGTTTCGGGCTGCCCTGGCGTCGGAAAGACGACCCTGGCTCGCCCGCTCGCCAAGGCCCTCGCGGTTCCGTTGATTGCGAAAGACGACATCAAGGAGACGCTGTTCGACAAATTGAACGGAACACCCGGCGACGAGGGCTTCTCACGCCAGATCGGGGGCGCGGCGATGGAGGTCATGTGGACGCTCGCTGGGCGATGTCCAGATGTGATGCTGGAAGCAAATTTCCGGCCCGACAGCGCCTATGAACGGGGGCGAATACTCGCGATGGACGCCAATGTCATCGAGGTGCATTGCCGATGCGACCGAGAAACGATTGCACAGCGCTTCCGAGATCGCGCCGCGGCAGGAGAGCGGCATCGGGCCCACACGATCTCAGAACTGACAATGGACTATGTGGCGCAGTTTGAGCGCCCGATTGGCATCGGGCGCGTCGTTGTCGTCGAGACACTTGGGCCGCTGGATGTCGCCTCAATTGCCAAGGAGATTGATCGCAATTTTCTGCGCAATCCAACCTAGCTCGCCGAGCAACCCGCCCGGATGCGGCTCCCTTGGCCGATGTCTGCTTCCGGGCGTCGGCCTCGTTACCGTTCGCGACCCATGGCGGACGGTCGAAAGGTCAGCTCTGCGGCGAAAGCTCAACCCTCCAGTCAGTTGGCGCCATCCTGAGCATCAAGCGTAAGCGACATCTCGGTTGTCGGCCTCCAACCGAGTTGTTCGTAGAGCCCCCGTCCCTGTTGGGTGGCATGTAGGACCGTGTAGGTGAGACCTCTGCGCTCTGCTTCCAGACGGCAAAGGTCCATCAACCGCTTGCCCAAACCGCGCCGCCGATAGGTTGGTTCGACGTACATGTTCAGGACGTAGCCGCGCGCGCCCTGGTCCGGATGCGATGGGTGGGGCGGCCAGTCGAGCACCATCATCCCCACGCCGGCGATTACTTCAGCGTCCGCGAGGATCAGCCAGCCGAAGTACCGACCATCGGCCAGACGGGGTTCTAACCACGGTCTAAAATTATCAGTCATCGGGGTGACCGCTTCGTCGGTGCGGCCAGAGACTTTGAACATCTCGTGGCGGTGACGGCAGATGGTTTCGAGGTCCTAGGGTTGAACCGGTCGAACCTGGAATTCAGTCGCTGCATCCATGCTGAACTGGAGCGCGATAATGAAAAAACGTCAACGTCAGCTCGCCACCCGCCTGTGACGATCCAGGGGTCTGCTTTTCGCCGGTTGCGAAGCTGACGCCCCAATCATCGCTAAGTTGTCCTTGACCGGTCCACCGCAAACTATCAGATTTGCAGGGGCTCAAGCAGATGAGGCCCACGGTCCGCGTGAAGGGTTCAACCCGGTCTGCTACACATTCTCCATCTTCTTTCTTGCTCGTGAAACGCGGACGCCGAGCGCTAAGAGAAAGAAGGTGCATCGTGAGCTACACCCCTCTTCCCCCACGTCCGAGTCTCGAATTGCTGCGGAAGCGCGCTAAACGCCGGTTGACCGACCTGCGGGCGGCGTCTCCGGAAGCACGCCTCTTCGATGCGCAGTTGCAGCTTGCTCGGGAGCATGGGTTCTCAAGTTGGCGCGCCTTGAAGGAGCAGATTGACCGCGTCCGCAGAGAAGGCCGCTTCCGCGCCGACGGTAGTCCGGCCCATCTTCCAGACGAAACGGTGATCAATGGGTGGCCGGACTTCACCTCCGAACGCCCGTTGAAGGTGTTGGTGAGCGGCTGTCTCACCGGCTTGCCTGTGGGCGTGGAAGGTAAACCCTATGGTGAATATCCGCCCATCGTCAGGTTCTTAGCGAGGCCTGAGGTCGATGCGGTGACATTCTGTCCTGAGCACTTCGCATTCGGAACGCCGAGGGACTGCCCGGACATTCATGGCGGTGATGGATACGACGTGCTCGACGGCCGCGCCCGGGTTCTTTCAGAGGCCGGACAAGACTGGACTGACGCCATGGTGGAAGCGGCCCGTCAGATGTTGCGCATCGCCCAGGCGCACCAGGCTCGACTTGCGCTGCTGCAGGACATTAGCGCTGCCTGCGGATCGCAGGTTATCTATCGGGGTGCTCGGAAAGCAGGGGCTCCGCACCAGGTCGGCGCAGGCGTGTGCGCGGCGCTGCTCATCCGCAACGGCATCGCTGTTATCAGCCAGCGCGACTTCAAGAGCTTCGACCTCATCCTACGCAAACTGGATCCTGCCCGATCGCCCCGGCCGGACCTGAGGGATCATCACCAAAACGACTGGTATCGAACGTTCTTCGGCGGGGACGGGTAAACGTCGGCAAGACAATCCTAGGCTTTGCCGCACAGCCATAGGGGGAGGAACCTGCATTGATCGGCTTTCCTGTATCCCGACCGGCGCCGCACTGGGGCGGCGTCGCGAGAGCCCGACGTTCAGTCGGGACGGAATGGTGGCTGCGGCTCATCCTCTCGCCGCCAGCGCCGGCGTCGACATGCTGCGCAACGGCGGGAACGCCATCGACGCAGCGGTCGCCGCTGGGTTCGCCGCGAGCGTCGTGATGCCCGAGATGTGCGGCCTGGGTGGCGATCTCTTTGCGATCCTCCACCTTCCAGGCCAGACGCAGGCGCCTCTCGCAGTGCTCGGAGCAGGGGCGTCGCCGCTTGGCTGCACGCTTGATCAGATGATCGCCGCCGGCCGCCCGACATCCACCGGCGAGGTTAAAATGCCCTATCGAGGCGCCTTGTCTATTGGC
>CAZNZH010000597.1:0-4028 GCA_964577445.1 uncultured Myxococcales bacterium | reverse complement strand
TTGGACGTTCAGCTCGTGCCGCCGGACTCCGAGGCCAAGTATCGCGGGACCGCGCTCATCCTGCGCGCCCCCGACGGCCGCCTCATCGCGGCCTTGGCGAGCGGCGGCGGCCTCCCGCCCGGCACCCTCGGCAGCGAGGTCGAGCTGAGCGCGTCCGGCCGCCTCGTCTACTCCGACGCCCGTCAACTGCCGTCGCTCTGCACGGTCGCGACGCTGCACTACCGGCTGCGCATCCGCGAAAACGAGAGCTTCCGCTACGTCCCGCCGGGGACCGAGTCGCGGCTCACCCTCGACGAGCGCCCGTACGCCCTCATCACGTTGGATGTGTCGCGGCCGGCCGACGCGCGGTGTGGCGATGAGGTCGCCCCCGAGCTGAGCTTCGCCGTCTTGGCCCTACCCGACGACAGCGGGAGCGCGGGGGGCGAGGGGGCAGTCCAGCCGGAGCCAGCTCCCCCGCTCGGCCCGTAAACGCAGCGCCTCGGGCCACTCGGGAGGCTCGCCCGCGGCGTCGACCGCCCGCACCAGGAGCCCGAGATCGGCCCAGTCCATCATCTCGCCGTCGTGCAGGCTGTTGCCCACGGCGACCGTCGGGCGGCGGCCGATGGTGGCCTCGATGCAGCGGACCTTGCCGGCGCCGTTGGGCTGCGGCGTGAGGATCTCGGCCTGAAGCACGTCGCCGACGACCCGATTGGTCATCGCGATGACGCGATCCGGCGCCAGCCCGAGATCGGCTGCTCCCGCCCGGACGGCGTAGCGATTGCTCGCGCTGACGATCCAGACCTCCGCCGTGGCCCGGGCGGCGTCGAAGATCGCGCGCACCTTCGGCAAGAGGTAGGGGCGGTGGGCCGACCACGCGCGGTCCGCGGACGCCGCCACGGTCGCCTCCGTCAGCCCCGCCATCAGCGACGCCGCGTAGGCGTAGCCCTCGCTGGCGTTGACGCGACATCGCGCCACGTAGGCGTCAAACGGCGAGCGGAACCCCTCCGGCGCCCGGACCAAGCCTTCGCGGCCGAGGTGGTCCAGGTGGACCTCGCCCAGATCCCCGTCCCAGAGCGTGCCGTCGGCGTCAAACACCACGAGCGCGTCCTCGCCAGCCCGCTCGATGGCCGCGCCGACCGCCTGCCAAAGCCCCGCCTCTGGGCCGCCCTCAGGCGGCATCGCGGGCCACCCGGTCGTCCGCTCCGCTCCCCCCATGCTTGACGCTCCTCTGACCGCACGACTAACCTCAAGCTGTGTTTACCACGGTGTGCCGGAGCTTCGCGCGTGCTCAAACTGAATCGCAAGACCGAGTACGCGCTCCTGGCCATCCGATACATGGCCGAACAGGGCGCGGACGTCGTGACCTCGGTCCGCGAGATCGCGGCTCACTACAGCATCCCTGAGATGCTGCTCGCGAAGGTGCTGCAGCGGCTCAAGCACGGCGACTTCGTCACGTCGGTGAAGGGGTCGGCGGGCGGCTACGCCCTCGCACGCCCCGCGGTGGACATGGGGCTTTTGGACGTGCTGAACCTCTTCAACGAGCAGACCCACCTCGTCGACTGCATGGACGTCGAGGCACCCTGCGAGTGCCTGCAGCAGGAGCACTGCGACATCCGCCAGCCCATGGAAGCGCTGAACGCGCTCATCACCGAGCAGCTCCGCAACTTCACGCTGGACAGCTTCTTTCGAGCCGACATGAGCGCGGCGAGGCCTCGGAATCTCTCGATCTATCGGCGCGAACCGACGGCCGCCGAGGGCGCCGAGAGCGTCGCGGGCGGCTGACAGGGGCGGCGGCGGGCGCGGCGAGGCGACTCACGCCAGGGCCGAGCGCCCCGCAGTGGCCTGAACGCCGTGCTGCATCTCGATGTCGATGAGGCGCTCTTCGGCGCGCGCGGCCAGCAACCCGTGGCCGGCGGCGCGCGCGGCGAGGCGGGTCTCGGCGAGGGTTCGCGCCGCCACGCGCATCTGCCCGGAGCACGCCCGCGCTTCGGCCAGGGCGAAGAGCGCCCGGGCCCGCGCCACCGGGGTCGGCGAGTCGGCCAGCGCCCGCTCAGCATAGCGGAGGGCGTCCGCGGGCAGCTCGAGGGCCAGCATGGCAAAGGCCAGGCCCACCGCCGCCTCACCGACCGCGCGCGAGTCGCCGCAGGTCCCGCCGGCTTCGCGGAGCACGCGGCGGATGACGCTGGCGCCCTTCTCGCAGTCCCCGAGGCCGACCAGCGCCTCGCCCAGGCCGATGCGAGCGCGCCGCAGCTCGCCCTGAAGCCCCGCGGTCTTCGCCATGCTGACGGCCGCGCGGAAGGTCTCCGAGGCGCGGGTGGGCTCGCCGTCGTCGAGCTCGACGCGACCCAGCTCCACGAGGCAGCGGATGGCGTCGGCGGTGAGCCCGAGATCGCGAAACGCGTCGCGGGCCTGACGCAGGTTGGTGCGCGTGGCGTGGGCGTCGCCCTCCGCCAGCGCGACCTCCGCGCGGACCTCCTGGATCAACGCCTCGAGGGCGCGGGCCGCCCGGGCGTCGACGGGCTGGAGCAGGCTCAGCGTCTCACGCGCGCAGCCGAGATGCGCCATGGCGTCGTGGGTCTCGTTTCGCCGCACGGCGCAGCGGGCGAGCAGCGCTGAGAGCTTGCCGTGCAGCACCGGCGAGGTGTCCGCGGTCGCCGCCGCCCGAGCGCGGAGCAAGACGGGCTCGGCGCGCAGGCCCTCGCCGGTCTCGAGCAGGACGGCGCCGAGGCGGATGAGGCCGCCCACGTCCGCGCGGCCGCCGGTGCGGGCCAGGGTGTCCTCGAAGTGGATGAGGGCCTCGGCGACGTCGCCGGCCAGGGCCCGCAGGCGCGCGGCGGCCAGCAAGAGCGGCGCGGCCTCTTGGGGGTGCGTCTCGGCGGCGCGCTCGGCCTCCTCGGCGGCCAGACGCCACAGGCCCATACGCTCGGTGCGGGCGGCGCGCCAGCCCGCGGGGCGTCGGACGGTCGTGAAGGCGGCGAGCAGCTCGGCGTGGAGACCCGCGGCGCCGCGCAGGCGACTGGCGATCCAGCCCCCGACGTTGGTCGGGACCCCGAGCTCCAGGTAGAGCCGGGCGGCGCGGATCGCCATGTCGCCGACGGGCTCAGGTCCGCCGAGGATCGCGGCCATCCAGGCGGCCTCCGCCACGTCGGGCGCGACCCCGCGGAGGTGGTTCGGCAGCAGCGTCGTGACCACGGACTCCGGGCGCGGGATGGGGGCGTCGTCCGCGCAGTCGCTGAGGAGCTGGAGCGCGAGCGGGTTACCCTGCCCGGCGGCCAGGAGCTGGGTGCGGCGAGCGCCGGAGGCGTTTTGAGCGCGCAGGAGCGCGGCGGCGGCGCGGAGGCCGAGGGGGCGCAGGTCCACCCCGGGCGCGCCGGCGAAGAGCAGCGGGCGCGCGTCGGCGGCGTGGCGCGGCGCGGAGGCCACGAAGAGCCAGGGCCGCTCGCCGGCTGCGACCGCGGTGGCCTCGATGATCTGCTGGCTGGCGGCGTCCATGAGGTGGGCGTCGTCGATGAGCACGGTGAAGGCGCCCTCGCCGGCGCGCCACGAGAGGACGTCGACCAGCGCGTGGGCCAGGCCGCCCGCGGTCACGCCGTGCTCGCCGGCGTCGTCGAGGAGCAGCACCGCCAGCCGATCGCGCAAGACCAACGCCAGCGAGCTGATGCGGCCGCGCACCACCGCGGCGTCGGCGTCGTCGCGGATACCCAAGCAGGCGCGGGCGATTCGGGCCGCGGTGTAGCCGGGCCACGCGTGGGCGGCGGCGCTGACGCGCAGGTAGAGCTGGTTTCGGCCGCTGGCGAAGGCGCGCAGCAGCGACGTGCGCCCGGCGCCGCGATCGCCGACCACCAGGGTGCGGATGGCGCCCTCGCGCCGCGCGTCGTCGGCGAGCTGGCCCAGGCGGCGCAGGGATCGGTTGTGGCCGGCGAACTCGATGGGCACCAGGCTCTCGGCTTGGCCTTCGAGGTCGCCGATGGCGCAACAGCCGAGCGCCTTGCCCGAGGGCAGAAAGACCGAGGTGATCGGGCGGCCCCGGAGCTGCAGCTCGCGCGCCA
>CAZNZH010000596.1:0-4028 GCA_964577445.1 uncultured Myxococcales bacterium | reverse complement strand
GGTCAGCTTCGAGGCCAACGACCAGTTCTCGCCCGAGTTCCTCTCGCTCAACCCCAACAACAAGATCCCGGCCATCCTCGACCCCGACGGCCCGGGCGGCAGGCCGATGGGGCTTTTCGAGTCCGGCGCCATCCTCCTCTACCTCGCCGAGAAGAGCGGCCGGCTGCTGCCCGCCGAGCCGGTGCAGCGTTACGAGACGCTGCAATGGCTGATGTTCCAGATGGGTGGCGTGGGGCCGATGATGGGGCAGGCCAACGTCTTTCATCGCTACGCGCCCGAGCGGATCCCGTGGGCCACGGAGCGCTACCAGCGCGAGTGCCGCAGGCTCTTCGAGGTGCTGGAGACGCGGCTGGGCGAGAGCGAGTGGCTGGCCGACGCATATTCGATCGCAGACATCGCGATGTGGTCTTGGGTGCACACCCACGAGTGGTCGGGGACGGACGTGAGCGGGCTGACGAACCTGGCGCGCTGGCTGGAGGCGGTCGGGTCGCGGCCGGCGGTGCAGCGCGGGCGGGCGATCCCGGAGCGGCCGGCGCAGGCGAAGGCGGAGGACGTCGAGGACGTCGGGCGGAAGATCCTCGCCTGACGCGCGGCCGTCGCGGTGGCGACTGACACCGTAGCCGTATAGCCTCGCGCCATGCAGGCAGCCGTCTGGATCGTCAGCTTGGCCATGGTGGGCGCCGCGAGCGTGGGGGCGCCCGAGTTCGCGCTGGCGCCGGGCTTTGAGCGGGTCTTTGCCCGTATCGCCCAGCCGGTCCGGGGCGAGCTGCCCGAGGGGTTTGGGCTCGCGCACATCTCGGTGCCCATGGACCGGGTCGAGGCGCTCTACGCGCCGCGAGGCGAAAAACCGGCAAACTGTGAGGCAGCGCCTCTGTGTTTGACCCTGCGCCACCCCAGCGCGGCCGAGCCCGGAGACCGGGTCGCCGGCCTCTACGCGATCCACGTCCAGGGGCCAGCCGCCCCCGCCGCGGCGCTGGTCGACGGCATCGCCGCGCGGCTCGAAGGCATGCCGGCCCACTCGCCGTGGCGCGAGGTCCAGACGCGCCTGCCACCACGAGCGCCGCCCCCCGCCCAGCCCGCCGGCGCCCAAGACCCCGCCGCGCTGGACGCTCGCTTTCGGGCGCTCCTCGCCGCCGACCCGGAGCTGGTCCGCCGCCTCGCGCGCGTCGACGTCGAGCCGGCGCGCGCGACCTACCACCTGCGCGGCGACGACGGCGCCGAGGCCCTGGTCGAGCTCATCGACCGCGGCCCCGGGCAGGACGACCCGGCCGAGGTGACGCGCAGCTTCTACGTCCGCGGCCTCGGCGCCATGAGCTCGCCGCCGGACCTCGCCCTGCGCGTCCACCGCGCCGTGATGGCCGCCGACGACGGCTCGCTGCGCCTGAAGCCCCGCGACGTCATGGCCAGCGGCGCGCGCCCTCCCCTGCACTGGGTGCTCATCGCCTTGACCTGCCTCTGCCTCGCCGTCCTCGCCGGCGCCACCCCCTGGGTGCTGCGCTCAGCCTTTCGCGCCCTCGCCCTTGGCGGCCCGGGCCCTCCGGCGACCCCGCCCTCCACCGAAGACGCCGACGCGCCGGTACCCCGAGGCCCCACCGCGCCGCTGCTGGCGCTCTTGGCCATCGGCGCCGCGCTGCGCCTGCTCCTGCCCGGCCGCCTCATCGAGATGGGCATCGGCTACCAGCTCGTCCGCTTCGCCGACACCCTCACCCTGCCCCGCTACGGCGCCGGCACCACGACCCTGCACCACCTGCTCTCGCGCGTCGCCGGCGCCGACCACCACACCATGCTCTGGGCCCACGCCGCCTTGGGCGCCCTGACGCTGCCGGTCGCCGCCGCCTACGGGAGACGCCTGCTGGCCGACGCCGGCGCCCACGGCCCGCGCCCCGCGATCCTCTTCACCGGCGCCCTGGCCCTCACCCCGGTCCTGGTCCGCTCCGACCTCACCGAGAGCAACCTCGTCCCCGTCCTGTGGGCGCTGTGGGCCGCGCTGCTGGCCTGGCGCGAGCTGCGCGGCCCCGTGCGCGTCGCCGTCACCGCCGCCGGCCTCGCCTTCGCCGGCCTGTCGCGCCCGGAGATGATCGCGGTCGCCCCGGCCCTCTGGCTGGCCCTCGAGCGCCCCTGGCGCTCACCACGCCCCGCCGCCCTCGTGCTGGGCCTCGTCGCCCTGGCCCTCGCCCCGCAGGTCGCCTTCGTCACCCACGTCATCGGCTTCGAGACCTCCCAGCGCTCCCTGCACCTCACCAAGGGCCTCTCCCTCGACAGACTCCTAGGCGCCATCTGGCGAAATGGCGTCTTCGACCCCCGCGTGACCCCGCTGCTCACCCCCGCCCTGGCCCTCGCCGCCCTCACCCTGCGCGGCGCCCGCCGCCACGTCGCGCTCTGGCTGCTCGGCGGCCTCGCCTGGGTCTATGTCTACGCGGTGGACCTCTCGGGCGCGTCGATCCCGCGCCTGCACATCGTCGGCGTCATCCCCTTCTCGCTCGCCGCCGCCCTGGCCGCCGCCCGGCTCGCCGACACGCGCCCTGCCCTCGCCCGGCTCGCGGTCGCCGCGTGGCTGCTCAGCGCCGTGCCCACCGCGCTGGTGCTCTGGACACCGACCAACGAGGACACCGACCAGGCCCTCTTCGAGCGCGCCGCCGCCCTCTTGCCCGCCGACACCCCCTACACCCTGGCCCTGCTCGCCTCGACCGACGCCCCCGACGCCCCGGGCCACTTCACCCACCGGCACGCCCCGGTCTACCTCTACCCCGCCGCCGACGTGGTGCCGCTGGCCGCGCTCGCCCGCATCGCAGGCGGCGACGACGGCGCACCGCCCGCCTACTTCCTCCAGACCACGAGCTGCTACGCCGAGATCGGCCGCAAGAGCTCAGGCCAGACCGGCCTCCTCGACGCCTGCGCCGCCATTCACGCCCACCTCCGGCTCGAGCCCGTCTTCGTCGACGAAGTCCCCAACCGCGGCAACCCCGTCCACCAAGAGCTCGGCTACTACGGCCCCGACGAGCGCTTCGAGGTCGGCCTGTGGCGCGTTCGCCCGCGCTGAGCCCCCTGAGCCTCGCCGCGCCGGCGTCAGGCCTCGGCGCGCCCCTGCCGCTCGCACTCAGCGCAGCGCAAGATCCACGGCGTCTCGTCGATGGCCGCCTCCCGGAGCTCAGCGCCACAGCTCACGCAGGTCCCGATGCTCCCGTCGAGCAGCCGCGCCCGAGACCGGTTCACCAGCGCGAGATACCCCCGCAGGCGCTCCTCCTTGCTCACCCGCGGATCCTCGCCGCCGGTGAGCTCGAAGTCCTCGAGCCGGACCTCCTTGCCGGCCAGCAGCTCCGACAGCTTCGTCGCGACCTCGAGGCCCTTCTGGTTGATGCGGGCGAGCAGCCGAGCGTGGCGGGCAGGATCCACGGCGAATCTCCGGTGCGGGTGGCCCCCTAGAGTACCCCCGCCGCGCACGGAGGTCAGCGCCCACAGCACGCACGGTCACATCGCGACCATCGATGGGGCTCGGCACCGGCGCGCGGTTCCGATAGGGTGCCGCCACATCGCATCCGCCACCGTCGCAGGTTTGCGGCATCCTGGGAGGGGGTCCCCATGCTCGGCTCACGCGCGCGACGTCTCGTCGGCGTGACGTCATGTGTCACACACCCGGTCGCTGTGGCCTGCTTGGTCCTGGCTGCCTGCGGCTCCGACGGGGCCCCGCTACAGCCGGGCGCGGCGGACGCGGGCGAGGCCTTGGGGCAGCTCGCCGCCGGCGCCACCGCGGCGCCCACCATCGCGATCACCTCGCCGGTCGCGGGCCAGAAGCTCTCCGGAGCGCCGGGCGGGAACTCGCTCTCGGTGAGCGTGGCCGTCAGCGACGTGACCCTGGGTCCCGGCGAGCACGCCATCCGCTACTTCCTCGACGGCGCGGCGCTGGCGACGGTCGACTCGGCCGCCACCCAGGTCTTCACCGGCTTTCCCAACGGCCACCACCACCTCGCCGCCTGGATCGTCGACCCCTCGGGCACGCCCCTGGACACCCCGACGGCCCTGGCCTCGAT
>CAZNZH010000595.1:0-4029 GCA_964577445.1 uncultured Myxococcales bacterium | reverse complement strand
GCTCGATCACCTCGGTGCAGGCCATCTACGTGCCCGCCGACGACCTGACCGACCCGGCGCCGGCGACGGCCTTCGCCCACCTGGACGCGACGACCGTGCTCTCGCGTAACCTCGCGTCGCTGGGCATCTACCCCGCCGTGGATCCGCTGGACTCCACCAGCCGCATCCTCGACCCGCAGGTGGTCGGCCGCGAGCACTACGACGTCGCCCGCCGCGTGCAGGAGATCCTGCAAGCCTACAAGGACCTGCTCGACATCATCGCCATCTTGGGCATGGACGAGCTGTCCGAAGAGCAGCGCCGCACCGTCGAGCGCGCCCGCAAGATCCAGCGCTTCCTGAGCCAGCCCTTCCACGTCGCCGAGACCTTCACCGGCACCAAGGGCGTGTATGTGAAGCTCGAGGACACCATCAAGGGCTTCAAGGGCATCTGCGACGGCGAGTACGACCACATCCCCGAGCAGGCCTTCTACATGGTCGGCACCATCGAGAGCGTCCTCGAGCGCGCCAAGACGCTCTGATCGAGCGCTCGGTCGTGAAACGTCAGACAGGAGCCGACGATGTATCTCAGAGTCGTAACGCCGCGCGGAGCCAAGGTGGACGCCCAGGTCACCGAGGTCACCATCCCCGGTGAGATGGGCGATCTCGGCGTGCTGCCGGGACACCGCGCGCTCTTGACCAGCGTGGGCATCGGCGGCTTGAGCTGGAAGCCGGTGCAGGGCGAGGTCGGCTGGCTGGCGATCAACGGCGGCTATGCCGAGGTGGCGGGCGACGAGGTGGTCATCATCACCGAGACCGCCGAGCGGCCCGCCGAGATCGACGTGCAGCGCGCCGAAGCCGCCCTGGCCCGCGTCGGTACCGAGCTCCGCTCCGTCGACGCGGGACGCGGCGAGGAGGTCGCGCGGCTTCAGCAGGCCCTGCGGCGCGCTGAAAACCGCATCGCCGTCGCCAAGCGCACCAAGCCCGTCATCCCGGCGTAGTCGACCAGGGCTGCCCGGAGCGACCCGACAGGCCCTCAACCCTCGTCGGAGGTCTCGCCGTCTAAGTCGTCGTCCGGCCCTTCCAGTTGCGGCCAATCGACGACGCCCATGCGGCAATTGCCGTCGAACATGGCGCCCCGCTCCACGATGAGCGAGGGGCTGATGATGTTGCCGACCAGGTGGCCGGGCGCGTGTAATTCCACGCAGTTACTGGCGCGGATGTTGCCGTAGACCGTGCCGTAGATCACCAGCGTCGCCACGTCGAGCTCGGCCCGCACCTCGGCACCTTCGCCGATGATCAGCGTATCGTCGCTGACGATCTCGCCTTCAAAGGAGCCATCGACGCGCACGACGCCTTCAAAGGTCATCTTGCCCTCGAAGTGACTTCCGCGGCCTACCAGCGTGTTGACGTCGCTCATGTTGAACCTCTCACTTGCGCAGGCCCAGCCGTTTAACACTCGCCCACGGCGTTGGGAATAACATCCCGGACCCGGCAGTTTGGCGCGCCCATTGAATATGGGCGCTGGGTCGGCGAGCTGACGACGCGCCAGCGCTGGCTTGACGGAAGCCCGTAGGCAAGTACCCTGCGACGCCGCACCCTCTCGCCACATCGGGGAGATTCATGATCCAGGTCCAGAACCTCACCAAGTCGTACGGTGAGCTCCAGGCGCTGAAAGGCGTCAGCTTCGAGATTCAACGCGGTGAGATCGTGGGATTTCTCGGGCCCAACGGTGCCGGGAAGTCCACGACCATGAAGATCCTGACCGGCTTCATGCCCCAGACGGCCGGTCAGGTCACCGTGGACGGCGTGGACCTCAACACCAACGGTCTCGCCGTGCGCCGCCGCATCGGCTACCTGCCCGAGTCGACGCCGCTCTACCCCGAGATGCTGGTCTACGACTATCTCGCCTATGTCGCGACGATCCGCGGCATTGCGCGCCGCGACGTCCACGCGCGCATCGGTCGCGCCGCGGGCCTGTGCGGCATCGCGGACCGCGCGGGCCACGCCATCGGCACGCTGTCCAAGGGCCTCAAGCAGCGCGTCGGCCTCGCCCAAGCGCTCATCCACGAGCCCGACATCCTCATCCTCGACGAGCCCACCAGCGGCCTCGACCCGAACCAGATCGTCGAGATTCGTAACCTCGTGCGCGAGCTCGGGCGCGAGCGGACCATCATCTTGTCGACCCACAACCTCCCCGAGGTGATGGCGACCTGCAACCGGATGCTCATCGTCCACCAGGGGCGGCTCGTGGCCGACGGCACGCCCGCCGAGCTTCAGTCCCGCGAGGAGGACCGCCCGCGGGTGCGCGTGGTGCTCCGTGGCGCCCCCGACGCCGCGCACCAGGCCCTCGCCGAGCTGCCCGGCGTCGAGGGGGTCCAAAACGCCATGGCCGCCGAAGAGGGCGCCCTGGCCCTCGAGCTGCTGGCTCATCCCGGCGCCGACCTCCGCCCCCTGGTGTACGCGCTCGCGGTCGAACGCGGCTGGGAGCTCATCGAACTTCACCGCCAGGTCCTCGATCTCGAGGGCATCTTCCGCAAGCTCACGCAGGTGGTTTGACGTGACTGAAGCACTCCGAAACGTCTCGGCGATCGCCAGGCGCGAGCTGGCCTTCTACTTCGGCAGCCCCATCGCCTACGTCGCCATCACGGTCTTCTTGGCGATCTGCGGCGTCTATCTCTTCGTGGTGTACGACTTCTTCGCCGCCAATCAGGCGAGCATCCGCCCGCTCATCGAGCAGATCCCGCTCTTCTTCATCCTGTATATCCCGGCCATCACCATGCGCCTCATCAGCGAGGAGAAGCGCGCCGGCACCATCGAGCTCTTGGTCACCTGGCCCGTCACCGACACCCAGATCATCGTCGGCAAATACCTCGCCGCCCTGGGGATCCTCGCCGTCACCCTGCTGGCCAGCCTCGTCTTCCCCCTCATCGTCGGCAGCCTCGGCGAGCTCGACACCGGGCTGGTCCTCGGCGGCTATATCGGCCTCTTCTTGCTAGGCGCCGCCTACGCAGCCATGGGCCTGCTGACGTCTACGTGGACACAGAACCAGATCATCGCCTTCATCCTCGCGGTCCTGCTCTGCACGTTCTTCTACGCCATCGACACGATGGTCGGCTCGGTCTGGGAGAGCGCGCGCGACGCCTTCGCGGCCCTGTCGATGAAGGCCCACTTCGCCAACATCGCCCGCGGCGTCATCGACAGCCGCGATCTCGTCTTCTACGCGACCTTCATCGTGGTCTCGTTGGTCTGCGCGGTGCAGTCCCTGCAATCGCGCAACTGGAAGTAGGGGCAAACACCCATGGCTAAGACGAGCAAACTCACCGGCGGCCTCTACGTCACCGCCGTCATCGCGGCGACCGTCATCATCGCCGTGCTGGTCAACATCATCGCCGGCCGCCTCTTCGGCCGCGCCGACTTGACCGAGACCAACCTCAACACGCTCAGCCAGGCCTCCCGCGACGCGGTGGCCGCCTTCGACGAGCTGGAGGTCACCCTCTACATCTCGCCCGACTTCCCGGAGACCATCCGCGACGAGAGCGGCCAGCAGCGGGTCATGCGCGACGTGGCCCAGGCGTTTCGCGACAAGATCGAGGAGTATCGCAGCTACGCCAACGGCAACATGATCGTGCGCGTGGCCGACGGCGACATCGTCGAGCAAGCGAAGACCGCGAATCTACGGGCTTTTTCCGGTGAAGAGGCGACGGCCAAGGACGGGCGCCTCGAGTTCAAGCAGTACGTGCTGGGCGCGACCTTTCACTACGCCGACGCCATGGAGGTCTTCCCCCTGGGCCTCTACCCCGAGCACTACGAGTTCGAGATCACGCGGCTGCTGACCCGACTGCGCGACAAGGTCGACCACGCCGCCGGGATGCAGGACCTGCTCACCACGGGCAAGAAGGTGCACGAGGCGGTCAGCGCCTGCGACGAGGCGCTGACCGACGCCGCCCCCAAAGACGACCCGGGCGCGGCCAACCCCTTCGGGATGCTCACGGCCGACGCCGCCGAGAAGCGAGTCAGCGCCTACCAGACCGCGGCGCTGGACATCCAGAA
>CAZNZH010000594.1:2299-4051 GCA_964577445.1 uncultured Myxococcales bacterium | reverse complement strand
AGTCTGGGCGTCAGACGCCTCTCGCGTCGCTGCTGCCGGGCCGGTGCAGAAACTCCTCGCGGGGCCGCACCGTCGTCCAGCGCGTCAGGATCTGCATCAGCTCCTCGTCGTCGCGGCCGCGCCGCAAACGCTCGAAGATGACGTCGAGCATGCCCATGTGTTTGGCGCAGAAGACCGACTCGTGCATGCGCCCGTGGAGGCTGCCCATCTCCGCGTAGTTGTGGACCGGGCAGGTCCCGCAGTACGGCTTGTACGCGCAGTCGACGCAGCCGGGCTGCCCGTCCAGCGTGCTCGCGGCGATCATGGCCCGCACCACGTCAGCGCCCATCAGCGCACCGTAACTGTCTTCGCTGACGTGGCCCATGCGGAACAGGTCGTCGCCCATCTCCGAGACCATGCGGCCCTCGTCGCAGGTGAAGACCGACCCGTCGTAGTTGTAGGCGAGCTGCCCGGTGGCGGCGCCGCACGGCGAGCGGATGTCGAGGTAGTTGGGGTCGACGCCAGCGAGGATCTTCGTCAGGAAGATGGCGGCGTTGCGCTCGAGGATGTCGTGGCCCTGGCGGTTGAGCTCGATGACGTAGTCCAGCGCGTTCTCGTAGAAGACCAGCCAGTCGCGCATCGGGTAGCCGATCTTCTCGCGGGTCGCGCTGGCGAAGCCGAAGGGGTTGAGGGCTCGCAGGAAGATCGAGCGGCAGCCGACCTCCATGTAGGCGTCGACGATCTCCTTGAACCGCTCGAGCGCCGGGCGGGTCACCGTGAGGATCGCCTCGACCCGGTACAGCCGCGTGTCCAGCCCCTGCGCCTCGTAGCGCGCGTTGATGCGGCGGATCCACTCGACGGCGCGCACCCAGGAGTCCCCGGCGGGGAAGCGGCGGTTGGCGTTGTGCAGCTCGCGCGGCCCGTCGAGGGACGTGCAGATCTCGACGCGGTGCGCGATCAGGTAGTCGAGCTTGGCCGCGTCCATGAGCGACAGGTTGGTCACGAGCGCGAACCCGATGGTCTTGCCGACGTCACGATTGCGGCGCTCCGCGTACTCGATGATGTGCTGGACCACCCCGAAGTTCGCCAGGGGCTCGCCGCCCTGGAACTCGATGGTCACCCACGGGTTGGGCGAGGCCAGGATGGTGTCGACCACGCGCTCGGCGGTCTCGGTGTCCATGTCGTAGCCGGCCTTGGACACAGGGACGCGGCTGGCGTGGCAGTAGCGGCAGTTGTGGTCGCAGCGCAGCGTCACGACCACGACGTGCAGGTGGGGGCCGCGGTTGAGAAACGGGTACCGCACGGCGCGCGCCCTCGCCATGCCCTCCTGATCGAGGGCGCCGGCGGTCAGGCGCCGGGCGGCCAGCGCTGCGTACAGCGGCTCGTCGCGCGAGAGCCTGCCGTCGGCGAAGCGGTCGAAGTCGGGGGGCGACAGCAGCGCCCAGTCGCCCACGTCGTTGGTCACCAGGGTCTCGGGGCCGACGTCGCGGTGGCGGAAGGCGACCGGGGCGTCGTCGCGTCGCTCGAGCTGCCGCAACTCGTCCTCCAGGTGGCACGCCAACCGATGGAGGGCACCGCCCTCCTCGCAGCCGGCCCGGGTCCGCAGCTCGACGATGGTGGCGCCGTCGTCGCCGCGGGCGAGGTTGACCCACGCGCGGTCGATGAGCTTGTGCGCGGCGGCCAGCAGGTGCCGATCGGACCAGCGGTCCTTGGGCAGGACCAGCGTGATGGCGCCCTCGTCAGGGCGAACCGAGGCGATCTCGAAGGTCGTGG
>CAZNZH010000594.1:0-2289 GCA_964577445.1 uncultured Myxococcales bacterium | reverse complement strand
GTCAGCGTGTGGGCAGCACGACCGTGGGATCGTCCTGGCGCGGGGTCAGCTCATCGAAGCCAAAGCGGCCGAGGTGCTCGCGCCAGGCGCCGTCGCAGCCCGAGCCGGCTGTTGGTGCAGCCCGTAGCGGCCGTGCGTTCTCGATGCCGGCGACGACCTGGTCGAGGGCCCCGAGCGTCTACGTCAGCGCATGGTGGAGCGTGGGGCACCATAGCACCCTGCAGCAGCGCTTTCTGTGATGCAGAACACAGAAACCAGCCGGGAGAAGCTGGGGTCAATACGGCTTATTTTACACGCATAGATGTGCGTTTTCGAAGTCTCGCGGCTGTCGCGACTGGACGGCTACCGCAGAGGGGTTGGGGGAGCAGCGACCGGGCGGGGGGGGCACGGGGCGGCTGCGGGCTCGTCGGGATGCCATAACCGTTCGGCCGCCACGTCGCGCGCGGGCCCCCGCTCGCCAGCCCGCCGCGCGCTCGCTACACTCCTGGGGCACCGAGCCCCCGAGCCCCATGCCGCGCCTGCACTCCCTCGTCGAAGTCTGCAACGCCCTGATGGCCGCCGCCGACCGCGACGAGGTCCTCGCGCGCATCGTCGACGCCGGGCGCCGCCTGCTCGCCGCCGAGGACTGCTCCATGGCCCTGCTCGAGCCCGAGCAAGGCACCCTCGTCTTCTTCGCCATGGCCGGCAACTCCAACCTCGACGAGTTCCGCATCCCCGCCGACCGCGGATTCGCCGGCTGGGTGATGGTCAACGGCCACGGCGTCATCTGCAACGACGCGCAGGCCGACCCCCGCTTCCTGGCCGAGATCGACCTGCGCACCGGCTACCGCACCCGCAGCATCGCGGCGGCGCCCGTGGTCCACCAGGGCGCCGTCATCGGGGTGATCGAGGCCCTGAACTGCGCGATGCCACAAGGCTTTTTACCCGACGATCTCGAACTCTTGCGCGCCTTGGGTGGCCTCGCGGCGACGGCGATGGACCGGGTCCGCGTCGAGCGCACCGTGCGCAACGCCGAGACCGCCTACCGCGAGGACTTACAGGACCGATTTCACCTCGTGACCGGCAGCAGCGCCGGGATGCGCGACGCCCTGGCCATCTCGCGGCGGGTGGCCCGCACGCGCTCCACGGTGCTGCTCTTGGGCGAGAGCGGGACCGGCAAGGAGGTGCTCGCCCGCGCGATCCACCGCTGGAGCGCGCGCGCTCAGGCCCCCTTCGTCGCCGTGAACTGCGTGGCGCTGTCGCCGACGCTCTTGGAGAGCGAGCTCTTCGGCCACGAGCGCGGAGCCTTCACGGGCGCGACCAGCATGAAGCCCGGCCGCTTCGAGCTGGCCGAGGGCGGGACGATCTTCCTCGACGAGATCGGCGATCTCCCGCGCTCGCTCCAAACGCGCCTGCTCCGCGTGCTGCAAGAGCGCGAGTTTCAGCGCGTCGGCGGCACCCGCGACCTCCCCGCCGACGTCCGCGTCATCGCCGCGACCAACCGCGACCTCCGCCGCGACATGGAGGCCGGCCGGTTTCGCGAGGACCTCTACTACCGCCTCGCCGTCGTCACGGTCAGCCTCCCCTCGCTCGCCGAGCGCCCCGAGGACATCCCCGAGCTGGCGCGCCACTTCGTCCGCCGCTCGTCTCGCGACGTCGGCCGCCCCACGCTGCACATCGCTGACGAGGCCATGGCGCACCTGCAGCGCCACCGTTGGCCGGGCAACGCCCGCGAGCTCTCCAACGTCATCGAGCGCGCCGTGGTGCTCGCCCAGGGCGCCGAGATCGGCAGCGGCGACCTGCCCCGCGAGCTGGTCTTGGCCCCCGACCGGCCCCCGGGCGTCCCGAGCGAGCCGAGCGCCCCGTGCGGCGTCGCCCCCGACCTCCCGCTGGCCCTCGCCGTCCGCCGGTTCAAGCGGCTGCGGATTCAGGCGGCGCTGGACCAGAGCGGCGGAAACCAACGGCAGGCCGCGGCGCTGCTGGGGGTCGCGGAGTCCAACCTCTCCCGCACCATCAAGACGCTGGGGCTGCACGAGCCGGCCGGCGAGTGACCCGGGGCCACCCCCTACAGCCGCTCCCTTTCGCACCGCCACGCGATCGGGCGGTCAGCCCTCACCGTCCCGGGAGACCGGCCGCCGCCCCGCCTTCGCCTCGCCGCGCTTCTTTTTGGCGTCGATGCGGCGCTCTTTGCTGGCCTTCGTCGGCCGCGTGGGGCGCCGCGGCGGCGGCGGCTCCAGGTGCGCCAGGATCAGCGCGGCCAACCGCGCCCGCGCCGCGTCGATGTTCCGCTGCCGCGAGCGGTGGCTCTCG
>CAZNZH010000593.1:0-4066 GCA_964577445.1 uncultured Myxococcales bacterium | reverse complement strand
CCGGCGTCAGGATCAGCAGGCTGTACGCCCCCTCCACGATGTCCATGGCCTCGCGCATCCGGTCCACCAGGGTCTCGCGCTTGGATCGCGCCAGCAGGTGCACGAAGATCTCGGTGTCCATCGTGGTGTGAAAGAGCGCGCCGTCGTCTTCGAGCTTGCGCCGCAAAGACACGGCGTTGGTCAGGTTGCCGTTGTGGGCGATGGCCAGCGACGCGCCCTTGAACTCGACCGCGAAGGGCTGCGCGTTCTTCTGGATGCTCATGCCCGCGGTGGAGTAGCGCACATGCCCGATGGCGTTCACACCCGGCAGCGCGGCGATGGCCTTGGAGTCGAAGACCTCGGCCACGCGCCCCATGCGGCGGTAGCTGATGAGCTGCGACTCGTTGCTGCTGACGATGCCCGCGCTCTCCTGGCCGCGGTGCTGGAGCCCATGCAGGCCCAAGTAGGTGATGTTCGAGGCTTCGTTGTGATTCCAGACACCAAAAACGCCGCACATAGCTGTCTACTCCTGCAATCCGAGGGATCGCTCGAGCCCGTGGTGCCACGCGTCGAAGAGCGCGCTCACCGGGGAATCGACAAGGGTTTGGCCGTGGTGGTCTGTGATCCGCAGCGCGTCGCCGCCGGTCAAGCCTAAGATGTCCAGAGGGGCTGAGTGCCGCGCCGCGATGGCCTGGACGCGGGCCCGGTCGTCTTGGGCGTAGGCGATGAGGATGCGCCCGCCGTCTTCGCCGAAGAGGAGCTGGTCCAGCCGCGCCCGGGGCGTCGCCTTGATGGCCACACCGACCTGGGGGTAGCCGGGCCCGCCGAAGCACATCTCGGCGAGTGCCACGCCCAGGCCGCCGTCGGAGAGGTCGTGGGCGGCGACGACGATCTCGCCTCTAACCAGCTCGCGACAGGCGCTTTGGACCGCGCGCTCGCGCTGGAAGTCGGGCTCTTCAGGCCGCCCCGCGCAGATCCCTTCGAGATCCGACAGCAGCACCGAGCCCGCCAGCGACGCGCCGTCCGGGCCCTCGAGCACCCCGAGGAGCGCCAGCTCGAGATCGGCCTGGGCAAAGGCGGTGCGGCCGACCTTGTGCACGTCCTCGACGAGCCCGACCACGCCGACCGACGGCGTCGGCTTCACGGCCTGGTTTCCGGTCTCATTATAAAGGGAGACGTTGCCGGACACGATCGGGCAGGCCATCTCGGTGCAGGCCAGGGCCAGGCCGTCGATGGCCTGCACCAGCTCCCACATGATCTCGGGGCGCGTCGGGTTGCCGAAGTTGAGGCAGTCGGTGGTCGCCAGGGGCTCGGCACCCACGCAGGCGAGGTTTCGGCAGCACTCGGTGATGGCGAGGGCGGCACCGCGGAAGGGGTCGAGGTAGCAGAGGCGCGGGTTGCAGTCGACGGTGAGCGCGATGCCGCGGTCGCCGTCGGGCAGGCGGATGACGGCGGCGTCGGCGTCCCCGGGCCGGCGCACCGTGCCGACGCGGACCGTGTGGTCGTACTGGCGGTAAATCCACTGTCGCGACGCGATGTTAGGCGCGGCCAGCAGCGCGAGTAGCCGCGCGGAGGCCTCCGCACCCGGCTTGGGGTCGACGACGCCGGCCAGGGGGATGACCCAGCGCGACTCGAGGTCGACGGGCCGGCTGTAGGGCCGGTCGTAGCGAGGTGCCAGCTCGGTGATGGGGTCCACCGGGATGTCTGCGACGACGTCGCCCTGCCAGCTCACGACGACGCGGCCGGTGTCCGTGACCCGGCCGACGACCACGGCGTCCAGATCCCACTTGCGGAAGATCTCGGCGACCTCGTCCTCGCGCCCGTGCTCCGCCACCAGCAGCATCCGCTCCTGGCTCTCCGACAGCATCATCTCGTAGGGGTCGAGGTCTTTGGCGCGCTGCGGGACGGCGTCGAGGTCCAGCTCGAGCCCCGTCCCGGCGCGAGAGGCCATCTCAAAAGACGACGAGGTCAGCCCCGCCGCGCCCATGTCCTGGATGCCGACGACCAGATCGGTGGCGAAGAGCTCGAGGCAGGCCTCCAGCAAGAGCTTTTCCGTAAAGGGATCGCCGACTTGCACGGTCGGGCGCTTCTGCTCGGAGCCCTCGTCGAAGGTGTCCGAGGCCATGGTCGCGCCGTGGATGCCGTCGCGGCCGGTCTTCGCACCCACATAGATGACCGGGTTGCCGACGCCCGTCGCGTACCCGCGGAAGATGCGGTCGGCGCGCAGAAGCCCGAGGTTGAAGGCGTTGACGAGGATGTTGCCGTCGTAGCTGGGGTCGAAGGTGACCTCGCCGCCGACCGTCGGGACGCCCATGCAGTTGCCGTAGCCGCCGATGCCGGCGACGACGCCCTTGACGAGGTAGGGCGTGCGCGGGTGGTCGGCGCGGCCGAAGCGCAGGGAGTTCAGGCTGGCGATGGGGCGGGCGCCCATGGTGAAGACGTCGCGCATGATGCCGCCCACGCCGGTCGCCGCGCCCTGGTAGGGCTCGATAAAGCTCGGGTGGTTGTGCGACTCCATCTTGAAGGCGACGGCCCAGCCCCCGCCGACGTCGACGACGCCTGCGTTCTCGCCGGGTCCCTGGAGCACGCGCGGGCCGGTCGTGGGCAGGCGGCCCAGGTGGGCGCGCGAGCTCTTGTACGAGCAGTGCTCCGACCACATCACCGAGAAGATGCCGAGCTCGGTGAGCGTCGGCTCGCGGCCTAGCGCGTCGAGCACGCGGCCGTACTCGTCGGGCGTCAGGCCGTGGTCGGCGACCAGGGCGTCGGTGATGGGCACATGGTTCTGGTAGCCCTTCATCGTGGGCCCTCCGCCTGCTGCAACAGGCCCTCGAAGAGCAGGAGCCCGTCGGTGTTGGCGCCGCCGTGGGCCGGGCCGCCGACCAGCGCCTCGGCGGCCCGCTCGGGGTGGGGCATCATCCCGAAGACGTTGCCGCGGGCGTTCATGATGCCGGCGATGGCGGCGAGCGAGCCGTTGATGCTGGCGGTCTGGCCCACCGTGTCGTCGTCTTCCAGGTAGCGAAAGAGCACCTGCCCCTCCCCTTGCAGGCGGCTGAGGCCTTCCTCGTCGATGTGGTAGCGGCCCTCGCCGTGGGCGACCGGCATGGTCAGGACGCGGCGGCCGCCGGTGGCGCGGGTGAGCGCCGAGCGGGTGTGCTCGACCCTCAGGCGCACGTCCTGGCAGACGAAGAGCTGGTCGCGGTTTCTCAGCAGCGCGCCCGGCAGCAGGCCGGCCTCGGTCAAGATCTGAAAGCCGTTACAGATGCCGAAGACCAGCTTGCCCTGCTCGGCGTGGGCTGCGACGGCCTCCATAATAGGCGCGAAGCGGGCGATGGCGCCGGCCCTGAGCGCGTCGCCGTAGCTGAAGCCGCCGGGCAAGACCACCAGATCCACAGGCGGCAGCTCGCGATCTTTGTGCCACACGAAGCGCGCGTCGACCCCGAGGACGTCGCGCAGGACGTGGAGGCAGTCGTGATCGCAGTTCGAGCCGGGCAGAACGACGACCGCTGCTCTCATCGGTCGTCCCCGAGGGCGTCCAGCTCGAAGCGGAAGTCCTCGACGACGGTGTTGGCGAGCAGGCGCTCGCACATCGCCGTCACGCGGGTCTGGGCCGCGGCGCGATCGTCGCCGCCCAGCCGCACCTCCAGGTAGCGTCCGATGCGCACGTCGGTGACTTCTTCGAAGCCCAGGCTGTGCAGACCGTGAGTCACGGCGCCGCCCTGGGGGTCGAGCACGTCGGCGCGCGGGGTCACGTAGATGCGGGCCAAAAACGCCATCTTCGCCTCCTCCGCGTCGGGGCCCGGTCAGGGCGTCGCCCCTATAACAGACCGGGCGAGGCGCCGGTAGCGAGAAGCACGGAGCGGCTCGTCAGCGGTGATGTCGCGCTGAGGCGGGACCTCCCAGTACCGGTCCTGGCGCGGGTCTCCGCGGTGGCGGCGCTCAGGCCGCGGGGCGCGGGGGAGCTTGAGCGTGTGGTCGGGGACGGTCACGGTGAGGTCGATGGCCAAGGCGCTGAGGCCGAGCAGCGGGGTGCCGGCGCGGGCGGCGGGGCGGGCGCGGGCCGCGGGCGGGGCGCCGAGAAATCGCCAGG
>CAZNZH010000592.1:0-4067 GCA_964577445.1 uncultured Myxococcales bacterium | reverse complement strand
CCGACCTCTACTCCTACAGCGGCGGCTTCGGCCTGCACGCGGCGCGGGCGGGCGCTTCCAAGGTCGTCTCCGTCGACTCGTCAGGCCCCGCGTGCGACACCGCGCGGGCCAACGCGGAGCTCAACGGCCTCAGCGACCGCATCGAGGTGGTGCAGGCCGACGTGATGACCTGGCTCAAGGAGGGGCGCGCCGAGGGCCGGACCTTCAGCCGCATCGTGTGCGACCCGCCGAAGTTCGCCCAGGGCCGCAGCCACGTCGGCGACGCCATCGCCAAGTACGCGCGACTCAACACCTTAGCGATGGCGACCTTGGCGCCCGGCGGGCTCTTGCTGACGTGCTCGTGCAGCCAGCACGTCTCCGAGCCGGACTTCCTGCGCATGCTGACCGACGCGGGCCACCGCCTGCGCCGCACCGTCCACGTCCACGCCGTGTGGGGCCAGGCCCCCGACCACCCCTTCTCGGTCGTCGCCCCCGAGGGCCGCTACCTGAAGGCCGCGCTGGTCTCGCTCACCGACGATTAGGCCGCTCGGGCGGCGCGCCCGACGCGACGGGTGCGCCGTGGACGCCGCGACGTCGTTTGGCGGCCGCGTCTGCGCGGACCGCTACTCCGCGGCTTTGTCAGCGCCCGTCCGCACGGGATCGGCGCGCACCATCTGGAAGTACTCGGACTCGTCGTTCATCACCCGAGCCTCCCACTTCTCGATGTCCGTGAAGCCCTCGGTGCCCTTGCGGCGCAGCTTGTCGCTGAAGCTATTCAGGCGCGACTCAAAGCCGCTCATCTTCCCGCGCTCCATCAGCGCGTAGAAGGGGCGCCCGTGGTTCATCTCCTCAAGATAAGGAAGGAACTGCTCGTTCTCCTTCCCGATGGGGAGCAGCTCGTTGTAGCTGTAGTAGGTCTCGCCGCGCCAGGTGATGCGCCAGGAGATGACGTCTTCGGCGCAGACCCGCTTCTGCTCGTAACCCAGCGCGCGCGCCAGGCCCTCCATGCCGATATGCGCGAGCAGCGGGGTGTACGCCTCCTGGATCTCGGGCGGATTGTCTTGAAGCGTGCAGGTGTCGTAGTAGGAGTCGAAGAGGTACTTCTGCGACCAGTGGGGAGACAGCATCGGCATGTAGTAGCTGAGCGCCCACATCGCGAGCGCTGTCGCCGTCGCGCCGAGCCCACCGAGCCCAATTCGCCTGGTGCGAGCGAAGAAAAAGAGCAGCAGCGACGCGAGGCCCGCGAACGCGATGATGAGCATCCAGGTCTCGTAGCGGAACGCGGGCGTCGAGAGGATGGAGTGCATCAGCGGGCTGGTGTGCTTCCAGAAGGTCGAGTCAGCCCAGGTCGTCGAGGTCCCGGCGGACACCAGCGCGGCCGGGTCGATAGGCAGGTGCTCGGGCAGCGGTCGGTCGTACTTGTAGGTCATCAGGTTTCGCAGGTGCTGGTGGTCGCCTGCGAGGTCGCGGATGAAGACCAAAAACAGCAACACCCCGATGACGGCGGTCAGCTTCGGCAGCCACGAGCGGTCCTCGAGCAGGTCGTCGAGGAAGAGCGCCACCAGCATGGCCAGCGCGGGGAGCGCGGGGAAGATGTAGTGGTGAAATTTCGTCGATGAGAGCGTGAAGAACGTAAACGCCGTGACGAACCAGAAGGTCAGGAAGAGCTTGCCCTGGGCCCGCCCGCTGCGGTCGCGGATGCCTTGTCGGACCAGCAAGCCCAGCACGATCGGGACGAAGATGGCCCAGGGGAACATCCCGAAACCCAGCCACTTGATGAAGTGCTCGAAGTTGCCGCTGTCGATCTGGTGCACGCCGGCGGCGAGGCGGTTGAAGTGGTCGTGGATGAAGAAGCGCTGGTAGTAGGGCCAGCCGTGGCGCGCGAACATCGCGATGTACCAGGGCAGCCCGACGACGAGGCAGATCAAGACGCCGCGCGGGATCTCGGCGCGACGTAGCATCCGCCAGCCGCCCGAGAAGGTGAGGTGGGCCAGCAAGATGATGCCGGGCAGGCCGAAGCCGAGCAGGCCCTTCGCGTAGGTGGCCTGGGCGACCAGGGCGTAGAAGATGACCAGGTAGCAGCGACGCAGCCATCGGTCTTTGACGTTCTCGCTCAGGCCGTCGCGCTGGATGTCGCGGCGAAGGTCTCGGGCGAACCAGCCGATGATGACGGCCAGCAGGACCCCGTACCCGACGACGTGGTAGGCGCCCGTGTGTTGGATGACCGAGAGGACCCGCGCCAGCCCCTCGAGACCGGCGCCAGGCGGGTCGTTCAGGTCGGTCGCGATAATGGCGAACTGGGGGATCGTGTTGAGCAGCAAGAACGCCAGCGTGCCCCAGATCCACGCCCAGAAACCGCGCCGGGAGAGCTGTTCGCGCGGACCGAAGAACGCCAACATCGCGAAACACATCGCGATCGTGAACGTGCCGACGAAGGGCATGTCGGTCTGCGCCTGCCGACTGATCATGAAGAACTGCGGGGAGGTCGCGATGATCAGCGCACCGAGCAAGCCCGTGCGTCGCCGCCAGATCTTGCTCAGCGCGAGGTACACCGCCAGCGTGGCCAAGATGGCCAGCAACGCCATGGGCAGCCGGATGGCCAGCTCGCCGCGCCCGATGGCGCTGGCGAACATCGCCTCGGTCCAAAAAGTGAAGATCGGCTTGGAGTAGAAGGGCTCGCCCTGCTTGGGCTCACTGCCGATCTGCTCTTTGTAGCCCCACCAGAGGCTGACCCACTCATGGGTCTCGATCATCTCGGTGGTGCAGGCGCCGTAGTGCGTCTCCCAGGGATCCCAGAGGCCGAAGCCGCCGAGATTCGGTAAGAAGATCAGGCACGCGAAGGCGAGCACGCCGAGGCGCACCCAGCCCTCATGCGGTGGAGGTCGCCAGAGCGCCTTGCCCTCGACCCGATCGTCGAGCAGAGGCAGCGCCGAGATGTCGTCGCCGGGTACTTCGCCTTCGAGCACCATCGGGTGCGCGAGGCGTTCGTCCACGGGCTCCGTCGTCTCCTGCGCCATGCCGCTCCGGTCGTAGCCCGCCGCGCGGTTGAACACCGCGCGGCGACATGCCCGCTGAGGGATCGCGTGAGCGACCCCTGCCTGGGACTAGCGCTTCGAGAATTGGAACCGCTTGCGCGCCTTCGGCTGACCGTACTTCTTGCGCTCCACCACGCGGGAGTCGCGGGTCAAGAAGCCGGCGCTCTTCAGGGGCGCGCGGAAGTCGGGGTTGACCGCGGCGAGCGCGCGGCTGATGCCGTGCTTCACCGCACCGGCCTGGCCGCTCAGGCCTCCGCCGGAGACCATCGCCTTCACGTCGTACTTCTGCAGCGTGTCGGTCAGCTCAAAGGGCTGCTCAAGCAGCATCATGAGCGTCGCGCGGCGGAAGTGGTCGGCCGCCTCGACCTTGTTGACGGTGAAACGGCCGGTGCCGGGCGTTAGGTAGACACGCGCGGTGGCTACCTTGCGGCGCCCGGTGGCGTAGGTGTGCTTGACTGCGGGGGTGGCCATGCGCGTTCCTCTTAAAGACCGAGGTCGTAGGACTGGGGCTGCTGCGCCTGATGCGGGTGCTCCGAGCCAGCGTAGACCTTGAGCTTCTTGTACATCTGACGCCCGAGCGGTCCGCGCGGCAGCATGCCCTTCACAGCGGCCTCGACCAGCGCGGTCGGGCGCTTCTCCATCAGCTTCTGGGCGGTCAGGGTGCGAACGCCGCCCATGAAACCCGTGTGATGCTGATAGAGCTTCTTCTGGAGCTTCGTGCCGGTCAGCACGACCTTGTCGGCGTTCAACACGACGACGAAGTCACCGCAGTCCGCGTGGGGCGTGTAGGTGGGCTTGTGCTTGCCGCGAAGGACCGAGGCGATGCGGGCCGCCGCGCGGCCCAGCGTGACGCCGTTCAGATCCACGACCAGCCACTGGCGGTCGATCGTCGCGGGATTGTAGCTGACAGTGCTCATACTCAGTGTCCTGTGCTGTCTCGGAGCAGCCCGAATCCGTCGGTCCGCTTCGCGGGGGGCGGTCGCCTCACGGTGACCGGACGCCTCGCAAGGGGCGGACCGTGGAACCGCGGCTTGATATGGGGTTCTGCTCATC
>CAZNZH010000591.1:0-4075 GCA_964577445.1 uncultured Myxococcales bacterium | reverse complement strand
AAGAACGCGGCGGATGAGCCAGAGCCCGCCACGCCCAGCACCGACGCCGTGAAACCGCCGGCCACCGAGCCCGCGCCTGACGAACCGGCGGCCACCCCGAAGCCGCCGCTGCCGGCTGCGCCTGCCAAGCCTGGCGCGGCCGCGCCGGTCTTGCCCGCGGTGGAGACCCCCGCTCCAGACGGCGCCAGCGCCCCGAAAACCGCCACCACGAAGGCCGCGCTCGTGGCGCCGAAGCCCGAAAAGCCCACGCCGACGGCGGCCGCAGCCGCGCCGCCAGCGGCCCCCAAGCGCGCCGCGGAGGCTCCCGCTGCCCCCGCCACGGCCCCGTCTGCCCCCGCCGCCCCCGCAGCAAAAAAAAAAGAGGGATCCCCCAGCGCGACAGCGCGGGTTGAGATAGCGCCCGCCGCCTCGCCGTCGCCGCGCCCGACACCGCCCGCGCCGAGCGTGGCGCCACCGCAGATAACCGCGGATGTCGCCCCCGCCAAAGCGCCTGAGGCGCCGGTCGCGGCCGCCCCGCCGGCCCCGCCCGCCGCGGAGCCGCCGCCGGCCCCGACCGTAGCTCCTGCCCCGGCCCCCGCGCCGGTCGCGCCGCCCGCGCCGGTCGTCGAGCCGCCGGCCCCGCCGACCCTGGCCGGCCTACAGGCCATCGAAGAGGAGGCGCGCGCGACCTGGCGGGCGGCCGCCTTGAGGGCGGTGAAAGCGAAGGCGAGCGCGCGGACGGTGGACCGGCGCGAGAAGAGCGCGGCGCGCCGTGTGGCCAGCCTCAGCAAGCGCTTCGAGCGCTCCCGCGGCGCCGTGGGGAGCCGCGCCGCCCGGGAGGACGCCGCGCGCCGGGACCTCGAGAGCCTGCACGCCGCGGCGACCCAGCGCAGCACGGAGCTCAGCGCCGCTCAGGCGGCGTACCCCGCGCTCCTCGACGCCGTGCGGACGGCCGCCGGGACGCCTGACGAGGCCGCGGCGGACTCGCGGCGTCGCGCCGCCGCGCGCGCCATCGCGGCGACGGAGCAGCTCGTCCAAAAGGACCAGGCGGTCCTCCGCCGCGCCGAGCGCACGATGGCCAGCCGCGCCGCTGCCACCGAGCGCGCCCGCGCCGCGCTCCGGCGCGACGAGGTCCGGCTCGAGGCCGCGGTCGCTGAGCATCAGCGCCTCGAGGAGGCCGCCGCGACCCTGCCGGCCGCGGCCGACTCAGCGGCCCAGGAGGCGGTCGCCGCGTCCGCCCGTCACCAGGCCGCCCGCGCGGCCGTGCGCGCGCGCAAGCGGGCCGATCGAGGCCGTAGAGCCGAGTAATAACAAGGTACTGGACGATCGCCCGGAAGGGTGGGACAAGGGGCCTCGCGGGTCCCGAGCTGTATTGCGCGCGCGGTCGCGCTCCACGCCGAGCCCCCGCACGAGGTACAGGCGATGGACGATTGGAACGAGTCCAGCAATGACAGCGAGAGGCGGTGGTCCGGCAGCGACGCCGCGCCCAGCGCTCGCGGTCGAGGCTGGCTGATTCTCCTAGGCGCCGCCGCGCTATTCGGGGCGGTGATGGCCGGCATCTCCACGCGGGACTTCATCTCGCACCTGGACGGCCAGGTCCACGCGGTCTCCTGCTCGGTCATGCCGGGCGGCGAGGCGGTCATCGGCGCCAGCGGCTGCAAAGAGGCGATGCTCTCGCCCTGGAGCTCGTTTTTCCGCACGAGGTACTGGGGCGGGCTGCCGGTGGCGCTCTTGGGGTTCGCGGTGTTCGCGTTCATCGGCGCCCTCGGATTTGCGGTCGCCATTCGGTCGAACATCACGCGCAGAGACACCGGGTTTCTGCTGGTCGCCACCCTGGTGCCGGTCGGCGCCAGCGTGATCTGGGGGACGCTGGCGGCGACGCGCCTGGGCGAGTTCTGCCAGGTCTGCGTCGGCATGTACGTCGCCTCGGGGGCGATGCTCGTCTTCGCCGTCGTCGCCCATCTCCGCGCCTCGCCCGGCGAGGGCGCCTGGCCCTGGAGCCGCTTCGGCCTCTGGTTCGTCGAGGGGCTGGTCGCCGTCTCGCTGCTGAGCGGCGTCTACGCGATGCGGGCGCCCGAAGACCGGAAGAGCCTGGCGGGCTGCGGCACCCTCGTCGCGCCCGAGGACCCCAAGGGCGTGCTCTTGACCTTCCCGGGCCAGGGCACCACGCCCGCCCTGGCCGTCCTGGACCCGCTCTGCCCCGCGTGCCGCAGCTTCGACGAGCGCCTCAAGCTCAGCGCGCTCGACAAGCGCCTGGCGATGAAAGTGCTGCTCTTCCCGCTCGATTCGACCTGCAACTGGATGGTGAAGACCTCGCTACACCCCGGCGCGTGTCGGGTCAGCGAGGCGATGCTCTGCTCGCCCGCCGAGGCCGAAAAAATCCTGGCCTGGTCCTTCGAAAACCAGGAGCGCCTGCTCACGCTCGGCGCCGACGACCCCAAGGCGCTGGCCGAGGAGATCACCACGCGCTGGCCGGCCAGCAAGGGCTGCGTCGGCAGCGCACGCGCCAAGGACAAGATCACCAGCGGGCTGCGCTGGGCGGTCGAGAACGCCCTGCCGGTCCTCACGCCGCAGCTCTATGTCGGCGGCAAGCGCATGTGCGATGAGGACACGGATCTCGGGCTCGAGTACACGCTCCACCGCATGATCGCGGACCACGAGAGCCCCGGCACGGGAGGGCAATAGCCATGGGTGCGCTGCGCCACATCATCCCGATATTTATCGGTTTTACCTTCCCTGCCTACTTCGTCTCCGGGTGGCTCGGCGGCGCCGAGGCCAGCCTGCGCGCGGCCGAGCCGGGCGCGAGCAACGTCGCCGTCGCGTCGATGGCCGAGGAAGGCTACTGCACGACCAACCTCAAGCAGATCGTGCGCCGCGTCGCCGGCGCTTGCGGGCTGCTCGACGCCCAGGGCCGCGGCTGCCAGCCGGCCGACGCCGCGAAGCTGGTCGCGCTTTCAGGTGACGACTTCAACGCGATGTTCTTGCCCATGAAAGATCGGGTCCACATCATCCAGTTCGACAAGAAGTCGGTGGAGCTGGACGAGGGCGCCCGCGCCGCCATCGAGACCGCCTGGTCCGCGCGCGGCGGCGCGTCGTTCTTCTTCGTGGTCTCCCGCGCCTCGCCCGAGGGCTCCGTCGAGTCGAACCAGGAGCTGTCCAACGGCCGCGCCCAGGCGGTGCTCGCTCACCTCGAGGCGACCTACCAAGACCCGGACATCAAAAAGCGCGTCGGCCTCTTGCAGCTCGGCGAAGAGTTCGCCCAGCTCTCCACCGATTTCTGCCAATGGCAGCGTAGCCGCGGAGGCGCTGAGTGCGACGAGATGCAGATCAACCGCAGCGCCATCATCGCGTGGATCGATTGCGCCATCTGATCCCGCTGCTCATCGCGGTCACGGCCGCGGGCGCGTGCGAGCTGAAGCCGCCGCCCAGACCGGCGTCGACGTCGGCTACGCGTGTGGCCGCCGTGCAGGCCGAGCCCGCGCCGAGCCCCGAGGGCACCGAAGCCCCAGTCGGCGCCACGGAAAAAGGCGGCGCGGCCGAGGAGGAGCGCGCCGCGGCTGCCTTCTGCGACAAGCACTGGGCGGCGGCGGACGCGCCCAGGTTCGTCGGGCCGGCGCTCAAGCCCCAGAGCCCCGAGGTCCCGACGCCGCCGGGAGCCTGGCGCTGGATCAACTTCTGGGCGACGTGGTGCGCGCCCTGCATCGAAGAGATGCCGCTGCTCGCGCGCTGGAAAGACGCCCTGGCCAGCGGAGGCACCCCCGTCGTGCTCGAGCTGTGGAGCGTCGACGCCGACGAGGCCAAGCTGCGCGCCCGCGCCGAACGCGGCATGCCGGGCGTCGTGCGTTGGACCGAGAGCCCCGAGGCGCTGTCCAAATACCTCGGCACCCTCGGCCTCTCCGAGGACTCCGCCATCCCGATCCAGATGCTGGTCGACCCCGCCGGCGGCCTCCGCTGCGTCCGCGTCGGCAGCGTCAACGCCGACGGCTGGGGCGCCGTCCGCGGCCTGATGGGCCTCTGACGCCGAACCCGCGCTGGCTCGCCGCCAGCCGCAGCCCTGGCCGCTGTCGAGCCCCTCGTGCTCCGGCAAGCTTGAGGT
>CAZNZH010000590.1:0-4086 GCA_964577445.1 uncultured Myxococcales bacterium | reverse complement strand
TGCCCGCGCTGTGGCGGCGCGCGTTCGGTGAAACGACCTGAAGGGCCGGCGGGCGCACCGCCCCGCGACTCCCCGTGAGAAACCCCACGCCCCCACGCCGCCGCGAGATCGGCGCCCTGACCGCAGGTGCCCTGGAGGACCCCGATGAATCGACGTCTCTTGATAGCCTGGGCGGTCTTGCTCGCGACGCTGCCCGCGTGCGGCGGCGGCGGCTCGTCGCAGCCGGAGGCGGACGCGCTGACCGACTCCGCCAGCGCCGACTTCGACGTGGCCCCCGACGTGAGCGACCCGCGCGAGTACGCCGTCGGCGACTGGCGCGTGCGCGTCGACCCGGACGCCTGCACCTGGTCGGTCCGCCCCGCCGGCGCCAGCGCGCCGCTGCTCGAGGGGCCGGCCGGCTGCGAGCGCTGGCTCAGCCTCGCCACCGGCGGCGCCCCCACCGTCGAGCAGCTCTTCGGCGCCTACCAGATCGACCTCGACACCCTCGTCATGGCGTCGCCGAGCCCGGGCGCTCGGCCACTCCCGGTCACCTTCCCCGGCGCCCTCGAGGTCCGCGTGGACGTCGGCGCCATCAAGGCGATCCTGCGCTTTGAAGCCCGCACCGACGGCGCCCTCCGAGTCGCCCTGGTCGCGCCCGGCGTCCTCGCCGGAACGCTGAGCTTCGCCGTCGGGGCCGACGAGTCGTTTTTCGGCCTCGGCACCCAGAGCGTGGCCATGGACCTCCGCGGGCGCCGCTTCCCCCTGTGGACTCAGGAGCAGGGCATCGGAAAGCCCGAGGACGGCGGCGTCTTTCCCATCAACAACATCCCCGAGGCGGCCTACGCGCCGATGGGGGTCTGGCACTCCACGGCCGGCTACTCCGCGGTCTTGGCCATCGACGCCTGCGCCGAGATCGACCTGCGCGCGCCGACCGGCATGCTGCGCAGCCACGGCGAGCTCCCGGCCTTCGCGCTCATCTCGGGCGCCACGCCGCGGGAGCGCTTGAAGAAGGTCACCGACATCATCGGTCGCATCGACACGCCGCCCGCGTGGATGTTCGCCCCGTGGAACGACGCCGTCGGCGGCCCCGAGCGCCTGCGCGCCGTCGCCCAGACCCTGCGCGACAACCACGTCCCGTCGTCGGCCATCTGGAGCGAGGACTGGATCGGCGGCACCGAAGGCCCCACCGGGTATCGCCTGTCCTACGCGTGGGCGTGGGACCCCACCCAGTACCCAGATTTAGTGGATGATATCAAGTGGTTACACGCACGCGGCTTCGCCTTCCTCGCCTACTTCAACCCCTTCGTGCCTGCCGACGTCGCCATGTGGGACGAGGGGGTCGCTGGCGGCTTCCTGATCAAATCGCCTGAGGGCGGCCCCTACGTCTTCCCAGATCCCGCCGGCCGCGACGCGAGCATGGTCGACCTGACCAACCCCGCCGCGCGCGCCTGGCTGTCGGGCTACCTGCGGACGGCCTCCAAGACCCTCGGCATCGACGGCTGGATGGCCGACTTTGCCGAGTGGCTGCCCACCGACGCCATCCTGTGGTCGGGCGAGTCGGCCTGGGTCGTCCACAACCGCTACCCGCTGCTGTGGCAGCAGGTGAACCGCGACGTCCTCACCGAGGTCCACAGCGGGGGCCCCTCCGCCAACGAGGGCTGGCTCTTCTTCGCGCGCAGCGGCTGGGCCTCCACCCGCGGCGCCACCGCGCGGCTGGCGCCCATGCTCTGGGGCGGCGACCAGGACACCGACTGGGGCCGCGACGACGGCCTGCCCTCGGTCATCCCCATCGCGACCCACGTCGGCCTCTCCGGGGTCCCCATCTTCGGCTCGGACATCGCCGGCTACTCGTCGTTTACCGCCCCGCCCACCACCAAAGAGCTCTTCTACCGCTGGGACTCCATGGCGGCGCTACAGCCGGTGATGCGCACCCACCACGGCTCCAGCGAGTGCGCGAACTGGAGCTTCGACCGCGACCCCGAGACCCTGGCCCACCACGGCCGCTGGGCCAGCGTCCACGCCCGGCTGCTGCCGCTCTTTCAGCGCTTGGCCACCGAGGCCGCCCAGACCGGCCTGCCCTTGGTTCGGCACCCCTGGCTGGTCGAGCCCGACCGCCCCGTCCTGTGGACCGGCACCCCCGACCTCTTCTTTTTGGGCGATGACATCCTGGTCGCGCCCGTGGTGACCGAGGCCGCCACCGAGCGCTCGGTGACGCTGCCCGGCGCCGGCTGGTGGCCGCTCTTCTGCGAGGCGCCCCTGCCCACGACGCCCTCGCCGGACGGCACGGTCACCGTCTTGGTCCAGGCCGCGCCGACGGAGCTGCCCGCCTTCGTCCGCCCCGGCCGCGTCGTGCCGCTGACCCGCCACGTCCTCGACTCGTACTACGGTGCCACCGAGCCCGGCGTCACCGACCGCTCCGACACGAGCGGGCGCACCCTGGCGCTCTACCCGGACGCCAGCGGCGCCGTCGCCTCCTTTTCCATAGGTGACGTCACGCTAAAAGCCACATCGCTGGGCGTCGACACGGACCTGCGCAACGCGACCTGGGAGGGCAAGGCGCTGAGCCCCTGCACCCTGGTCTCGCCCGTGCCGCCCTGCGCCACCGAAGCCGGCGCCCTCGTCGTCCCGCCGGGCGTGCTGAGGTCCGGCGCCGCGACCATCACCCTCGGCGGGCTCGCCAAGGCCGGCCCCACGGAGCTGGCGCTGGCCGGCCGCGCGTTTGGCGTGCTGGCCGACCCCACGCCCCTGACCGACCTCGCCCCCGACGTCCCGCCGCCCTGCGAGTAGGGGCCGTCCCCGCGCGCTCGCGGTCAGCCGCCGTTTCGCTCGCGCTTCTCTTGCTTCTTGACGACCTTGGCCGCCCGCTTGGCCTGGGTCCGCGTCGACGGCGCGCGCCCCGGGTGCCCCTCCTGCTCCGCGTGGTGCTCGTTGAGCGCGCCGGGGGCGGTCCCCAGCTCGAAGATCGTGACCTCTCGCCGCGCCCGCTCGCCCAGCCGCAGCGGCAGCACCGCCGCGCCCACGCCCGCGCCCACATACACGGCCCCGTCGCGGCGCTCGCCTTTGCGGTCCCCGTAAAGCCCGTGGACGTAGCGATGGCCGATCACCTTGCCGAGGGTCAGCTCGTGGATCCGCGCCAGGGTCACCTGCCCGGCGTGGGTGTGGCCCGACAGCACCAGCGGCACCCCGTGCGCCCACAGCCCGTCCGCCTCCTCGGCGATATGCGAGAGCCCGAGCGACGGCAGGTCCGCGCGCAACCCGCGCAGGGCCTTGTCACGGTCCGCGTGGCCGGTGTAGGCGTCGTCGAGCCCCACGAGCTGCAGCCGCTGCCCGCGCACCTCGACCACGGTGTGCACGTTGTCGAGGACCTCGACCCCCGCCTTGCCCAGCGCCCGCCGCACCTCGCCCGCGCCGCACCAGTGGTCGTGGTTGCCCAGCACGCCGTAGGCCGGGACCTCCAGCCCGCTCAACACCTCGTCGAGCTGATCGAGGTAGCCGAGCCCATGGGCCACGAAATCCCCAGTGATGACCACGAGGTCGGGTCTTGCCGCGTTCACCAGATCCCGGGCGGCGTGCTGCACTGCGGGGGACGTGACGCGCCCGAAGTGCTGATCCGTCAGGTGCGCGATGCGAATCGGCACGTCGAAGTGAGGCTGGTAGACCGCCGCACCCGCGAAATTACGCACCTCGATGCGGCTCGCCGCGGAGCGCGTGCGCAGCGCAGCGGGGACCTCGATCTCGGCGAGCCGGGCGCGCAACTGGCGCAGCGGGCGTGGTAGGGAGCTTCGATTCACGTCGCCCTAGTATAGGCATCGCGCGGCTTGAGACGAGGGGGGCAGCGAAACAAGAGGCGCGCGCCGTGTCAGGGCGGCGACAAAGAGCTGTTCACTCGGAGCGCGGCGGCAGGCAGGATGAAGGCGCTCCCCGCACACCCAGGCCCGCTATTTGCTGTCAGCCGCCCCAATCCTCGCGTTGCTGCTGGCGCTGCCAGGGGCGGCCTCGCCGGCGCGGGTGCCCTTCGGCAACGGGTACGGGACCGCGTGGCTCAGCGAGCCGACGGGCCGCCTGGAGGGCCTGCTCACCCACCCCTACGCCGAGCGCACGCCCAAC
>CAZNZH010000589.1:0-4086 GCA_964577445.1 uncultured Myxococcales bacterium | reverse complement strand
ATCGACGAGGGCAACGAGCCGTTCGAACCCGCGCGCGGCTCATCGGTCGGCGCCAGCGCGCTCGCCAGGTGGTCCAGCAGCGGGCCGAGGCCACGGCGCGCCGCGTCCGCATCCAGGGCGATGTTCACGATGCGCATGGCAGGCTGGCCCTGAATCCACCGACTGTTTCGAGGTTCGCCCCGGCCGTGGCGGGCCCGACTCGGGCGGCGGAGCTCGGCCGGCGCGGCTTCGTTGACCGCCTCGCGCGGCGGCCCGTACACTAGCGCCCTTCCCGCAGCGCGCCAACCCGACGCGTGCCGCGCGCGCGACAGACGGACCGATTCGTACGACGTGGCCACTCCCCCCCCCGTGATGCTCGCCAGCCTGGTCTGGCTCGTGCTGGTCGTCGCGCTGGGCGGGCTGGCCGCGCTGGCGTGGCGCCGACTCCGCGGCGGTCGGGGCGAAGGCGAGCACGCGCTGCTGACCCAGATCGCCACGGGCCGCTACGACCTGGCCGTGCCGGAGCTGCTCGAGCAGGGCCGCATCGCTGAGGCCGCGCGCCTGGAGGCGTGGCGCGGCAACACCGACCACGCCGCCAAGCTGTACGAGCGCGCCGGCGATATGCGAGGCGCCGCCTCGGTTTATCTCACCTTGGGCGACCTGCCGATGGCCGCGCTGATCCTCAAGGACGCCGGCCTGCCGTCGGAGGCCGCCGAGGCCTTCTTGGCGGCCGGTCGCGCGGAGTCGGCCGCGCCGCTCTTTGAAGAGGCCGGGGATCTCGAGCGGGCGCTCGACTGCTGGCACAGCCTGAACCGGATGGACCGCGTGGTCGCGCTGCTGGGCCGGCTGGGTCGCACCGAGGAGGCGGCCCGCGCGCGCGCCCAAGTCTGCGCGGCCGACGGGCGCTGGTCGGAGGCCGCCACCTTGCTCGAGGGCCTCGGAGACTGCGAGGCGGCGGCGGACGCCTGGACGCGGGCCGGCGAGCCGAGCCACGCCGGCCGCCTGCTCATCGCCCTCGGCCAGCTCGAGGCGGGCGCGGCGCTGCTCAGCCAGGCCGGCAACTTCGACGACGCCGCCGAGGCCTTCGCGCGTTTGGGCCGCCACAGCGAGGCCGCGCACGCGTTTTACCGCGCGGGGAAGATCGACCAGGCCGTCGCCCTGCTGACCGCCGGCAAGGACTGGGTCACCCTGGCGCGGATCCACCTGCAAAGCGGCGCACCCGATCGTGCCAGCGCGCTGCTACAGAAGGTCCCGCCCACGGATCCCCGCTACGACGAGGCGCGGCTCTTGCTCTTCGAGCTGTATGGGCGCGCGGGCCAGAGCGCCGAGGCTCTGCCCATCCTGGTCGAGCTGGTCGACCGGCGCAGCAAGAGCGGCCCCGTCGACGCCGAGCTGCGCCTGTGGACCGTGCGCCTGGCCGACGCGCTCATCCAGCGAGGCCGCCACGCCGAGGCGCAGAGCCGCCTGGCCAGCCTCGAGGCGCTGGGGCTGATGACGCCGGAGCTCCTCAAGCGCCTGCAAGCCATGGAGCGCCCGCGCGTGCCCGGTCGCCCCCCGGCCCCCGGCCTCGACGACAGCCTCACCCCGCTGCTCGGCCTGCCGAGCCACCAGCGCTACGACTTCATCGACCGCATCGGCGAGGGCGGCAACGGCGTCATCTACCGCGCCGTCGACCGAATGCTCGGCCGCAAGCTCGCCATCAAGATGATCGGCCAGACGGCGCTGTCGAGCGAGATGGCGGTGAAGTTCTTCATGCGCGAGGCCCAGACCGCCGCGCAGCTCACCCACCCGAACATCGTGACCATCTACGACATGGGCGTCATCGAGGGGCAGCCCTTCATCGCCATGGAGCTCATCGAGGGCGAGAGCCTCGCCGAGCGGCTGGGGCGCGACCCGGCGTCCTTGGCGGTCCGAGAGCTGCTCCCCATCGTCGACGGCCTCTCCCGCGCCCTCGACTTCGCCCACGAGCGCGGCGTCATCCACCGCGACGTGAAGCTCGAAAACGTCATGATCAACGCGCTGGACCAGGTGAAGCTGATGGACTTCGGCCTGGCCCGCGCCATGCAAGGTTCGCCGGACCGCACGATGGTCGTGACCGGCACACCGCTCTATATGTCGCCGGAGCAGATCGCGGGCGCGGCCATCGACCACCGCACCGACGTCTACGCCTTGGGCGTGATGGTCTATCGCATCGTCGTCGGGAGCTGGCCATACTGGGACGGCGACATCATCTACCACCACCGCCACAGCCCCATCCCGGACCCGCTGGCGGTCTCCCCCGGGCTGCCGCGAGGGTTTCGAGACGTCGTCAATCGTGCCCTGGCAAAGCTGCCCGCCGACCGCTTCGACAAGGCCAGCGACATCGCCCGCGCGCTGCACCTGGTCTTCGACTGACGCCGTGCCGCCGCGCGGGCGGCGACGGTTCAGGTGCGGGCGGGTGACTCGGTCCAGTGCTTGAGCACCATGGCTCCGCTTGAAGCGACCGCGGCGATCATCGAGGCGGCGCCGAGCAGAACGAAGACCGGTGACAGCCCCAGGTAGATCTCGGCCAAGATGCCAAGGGGCATCAGCAAGCCCACCAGCCCAAGCCACGCCGTGGTGCGCCGCCACGCGTCCGACGCGGTGACCAGCCGCGCGAGCACGAAGCCCAGCACCAGGTTCAGCAACGCGAACAGGTTGCCGTGCACATGGGCCAGCCGCGACTCGAAGTGCGCGCCCACCCCGTAGCTGGCGATCCACGCCTCCTTGTCCGGTGCGAAGTCCCGCAGGTAGATGAGCAGAAAGCCGTAGAGCATGAAGCCCGCCATCACGATGAGCCCTGCGCCCACGTTATAACGTCCCGACTTCATTAGTGTTCTCCATGCGTGCGGCCCAGGTGGTGCACGAGCAAGACGAGGTCCGTCCCCGCGTCGGGCTCCACGGAATGCGACACAGCAGGCGCCAGGAGGACCCCGTGGGTCGCGTCGAACCGCAGGCGCTGGTCCCCGATGACCACCGTGCCAGCCCCCGACAACGCCACGATGGTCACCGCCACCGGCGAAGCGTGCTCGGGCATCACCGTCCCCCGGCGCAACACGATCGTGGCGATCTTGGCCGCCGGCGCGTCCACGACGATCTTGGCCTCCTTGGGCAGGTCCGAGCCGCCGGCGGACGGCAGGTCAAAGACCATGGTGGGCGCCATCGCGGGCGCCTGCTCGCCCTGGACCGCCGGCGAGGTCGTCGCACAGGCTGTCAGCGCCAACGCCAGCGCCACCGATGCTGCGTCCCTCAGGGCGAGAGTTCCGATTCTCACGACATCACCTCACATTTCGCGCGTGCCGGCCGCCCGTGGCGCCGCCGGACCGCTCAAGAGCGCGAAGAGCCCCGCCCGAACCTTTCGGACGCCGGCCTCGCGCTCGTCCTCGCTGGCCTTCGAAAACGCCAACATCTGAATGGTCCCCATGACGATGGCGGCGAGCGACTCGGGGTCGACGTCGGCACGAAACTCCGCCGCGCCCTGCCCCTCCCGGATGCACGCCTCGACAAAGGCCCGGGACCTCTTCACGCACGCCGCCAAGCGTTCGCGGCCGGGGTCGGGGAGGGCCAAGAGGAACTGCTCGGACAGGACCAAGCGCAGGATCCCGAGCTGTGCGCCCACCGCGCTGCTCCGCGCGTCGACGAAGCCCTCAAGGCGCGCCCGCGCGCCCAACTCCGGGGACGGGTAGCTGGCCTCCAGCACGGCCTCGACCCGCCCCACCACCGCCTCGAGCAGCGCGTCGATCGACGCGAAATGGCGAAATATCGCCCCGCTGCTCAGCCCCACCGCTTCGGCCAGGCTGCGCGTGCTCAACGCGCTGATGCCTCTGCTGGCGATGATGTGCAGCGCGGCGTCGGTCAGCTCAAGCTGCCGGGCCTCGGTGCTGCGGCGTGCTTCGGACATCGGTTGAGAGTAAGCGATTACTTACTTCCAGCAAACAAAATCGCTGCCGCTCGTGATTTGGCCCCGCCATATCCCGTAGAAGAGATCCGTGGCCGTCACCTCGGCCGGCCGGGAGCCAGCGTGCATCTCCACCGAACCCTGTTCATCGCCGTCGTCATCGGGCTCACGGCTCCCGGCGCCGCGCTGGG
>CAZNZH010000588.1:0-4087 GCA_964577445.1 uncultured Myxococcales bacterium | reverse complement strand
GATTGGTCAGCAACTGGTACATCAGCACGCCCAGCGCGTAGAGGTCGCTGCGTCCGTCCAGCGTCTCCCCGCGCGCCTGCTCGGGGCTCATGTACTCGGGGGTGCCGCACACGACCCCGGCCACCGTCTGAAACGCGCCCGCGGTCTGCACGCTGTCCTGAAGCTTCGCGATGCCGAAATCGAGCACCTTGACGAAGTCCGGCTGATTTCGCCGGTCTCCGACCATGATGTTCTCGGGCTTCAGGTCGCGGTGCAGCACGCCGTTCGCGTGGGCTTCATCGAGGGCGGAGGCGATCTGCCGCACGATGTTCACCACGCGCAGCGGCGCCATCGGGAACTCGTGAAAGAGCACGTCGGCCAGGTCGCGGCCCGGCACGAACTCCATCGCGATGTAGAGCGGGCCGTTGTCCATCTGCCCGAAATCGATGATCTGGATGGTGTTCGGGTGGTTCAGCAGGCTGGCCGCGCGGGCCTCCCGGTGAAAGCGCTTCGACAGCGACGGATCGCCGAGGAGGTGGCGGTGCAGCAGCTTGATGACCACCGTCTTGCCCAGGGAGACCTGCTCGGCCTTGAAGATGGTGCCCATGGCGCCGGTACCGACGACCTCGAGCAGGCGGAAGTTGTTGCCGATGATCTTGCCGATCATCGGATCCGCAGGCTCCTGGCGCACGGCGGCGGCGTTCCGGGTCCCGCAGTGCGGGCAGAACTTCAGACCGGGAGAGACCGGTCGCGAGCATGTCGAGCAGGGTGTCAACGGGTGGGTCTTCCGGCCCGGGCAGAGCTTCTGTCCAATTGGTAACGCGGGGGCCTCATGCCAGCAACTTTCTCACGGATTGCGCGCGCCCGCACGACGCGGCGGAGTCCCATGGTGCGACGCCCGGACCCGGACCGTGGGGAGCCCGGCGGGCCGGTGAATCGACCGCAACGGCGAAGCCACCCCGTGGGCTGGCCGCTACTTCACCCGACCCGGTGAGTCGACCACCACAAAGACCCCCGCCAGACGGTCGTAAAGGGTGCGTCGCGCTGGGTCCGGGATAGCGGCGAAGTGGCCGAAGCCCAGCGTCGCCAGGCTGACCACCCGCAGCAGCGCGTGAACCGTGGCGCGCACGGGCCCGGGGCGTCTCCCGTCCGGCCCCACGACCCGCAGCCCGAGCACCCGCTTGCCCGGCGTGCTGCCGCCGACCGTGACGCACACCGCGTGCCAGACGATCTCGGCCAGCGCGAAGAGGACCAGCGGGCCCGCCACGAGCGCCGGCTGCGCGTTGGCGACGTCCACGAAGCGGTCAAACAGGTTGTAGGCGACGGCTTGCTCCGGCAGGGCTCCGAAGACCCCCGTCAAGGCGCTCACCCCCGCGACCGCGACGAGCGGCATGGCGTCCAGGGCCGCAGCGCTCGCCCGGCGCAGCGTCCCGGCGGTCTCGACCTGGACCGCTGCCGCCCCGCGGCGCGGCGGCTGCCGCGTCTGCGGCACCAGCGACGTCACGGTCGCGTCGGGCGAACGGTGGGGCTCACGCATGGGTTCGGCCTCGGTCCAAGGGGGCGCTACATCCGAAAAACACAGACATCATCGAGCGAAAAGACCCTCGCGCAGCCTGTCGGCTTCGTCGCGCACACAGTCGGCCTCGCGCACGCAGAACGCGTCCACCGCCTCTTGAAATCCCGCATGGTGCAGCAGGTGTGCGCTGTGGGTCAGCACCGGCGCGAAGCCCCGCGCGTACTTGTGGTCGCCCCCGCCAGCGCCCGCCTGAAAGACCTGGACCCCCGACCGGATGCAGTCCTCGACGGCCGCGTAGGCGCAGACCTCGAAGTGCACATGCGGGAAGCGCTCGCTGGCGCCCCAGTAGCGCCCGTAGCGCTCGGTCCCCTTCTGAAGGTTGACGCTGCCGGCGATGGGCTGGCCGTCGTGGCGGGCGACGACGAGCTGGAGCCGGCTGCGCATCTGCGACCACAGCCGCGCGAAGAAGGCCTCGTTGAGATACTGCCGGCCGTAGAAGAAGCGCTCGATGGTCGCGCGGTACCACCCGAAGGCCGGCTCGCGCAGGGCGTCGCCGATGGCGTCGCCGCCGAGCGCCTCGACGGTGACGCCGGAGTCCGCGACCTGCCGGCGTTCGCGTCGGATCTGATTGCGCCGCTTGGACCGGAAGCGGCTCAGGAAGTCCTCGAAGTCCGAATATCCAGCATTTTCCCAATGAAACTGCATGCCGAGGCGGTGCGCGTAGCCGCGCGCCTTGGCCAGCCGGACCTCCGCTTCGCGGCAAAAGAGCAGGTGGACGCCCGCCGCGCCAGCGTCGCGCGCTACGGCCCCGAGCGCGTCGAGCAGCGCGGCGCGGACGGCGTCGGCCAACCCTTGCGGCAAGGCGGGATCCACCAGCAGGCGCGCGCCCGGGACCGGCGAAAACGGCGCCCCCACCACCAGCTTCGGGTAGTACGGGAGCCGCGCGCGCTGGGCCGCGTCCGCCCACGCCCAATCGTAGACAAACTCGCCCATCGAGTGGGTCTTCAGCCACGCGGGCGCCAGCCCCACCAGCGCCCCACCGGCGCGCACGATGACCGCGCGACACAGCCAGCCGGTCTCGGCGCCCACACAGCCCGTCTGCTCGAGCGCGGAGAGGAACGCGTGCTCGAGGAAGGGCGGCTCATCGCCGACCACGCGGTCCCACTCGGCCGGGTCGACGTCCGAGAAGCTGCCGATGACCGAAGCCTCAAGCGCGATGCCCTCAGCCACCGCCAGCCAGCTCGGTGGCCAAGCTCACCAGCCCGTCGACCGACTCAGCCGCCGACGCGTCCAGGACCGGCCGCAGCGCCCAGCGCTCGATGGCGCGCGCCGTGACCCCCGGCACCGAGTAGCTCAACGTGAACGTGACGGTGGTGCCGCCGTCCCCGGGACGAAGCCCGAGCTCCATGGTCATGTCCTCGAAGGCGCTCCCGGGCGTCAGGAGCACGCGCCAGCGGATATGGCTCTGCGGCTCCCACTCGGCGATCTCGAGCGTGGCCGGCACCTCGCGGCCGCTGATGCGCATCGTCGCGTCGTAGCGCGCTCCGGCGGCCGGTCGCGCCGCGTCGACGGGCGGCCGCGCCTCGCGGATGAGGGCCTGCCAGCGCCCCCACAGCTCAACGGGCGCCGCCGCGGCCCAGAGCGCTTGGGGCGCGAGGGTCACGGTGCGGCTCTGGGTCACCTGGCGCTCGGCCGGCGAGCTCGCGGCCGCCATGACCATCAGCGCGAGGAGCGCCATCAGGGTCCCGAAGCTGCCGGCCAGCGACGTGAAGATGAGGCGGGGGCGGGCGCCGCGCACCCACGTATCGACGAGGTGGGTGAGCACCGAGCCGAGGAGCAGGCCGGGGCCGAGCGCGATGAGGCCCCAGGCTCCCGGCCAGCCCCAGAGCGCGGTCCCGCCGGCGATGAGCAGGGCCGTGACCGTGGCGATGGCGATGAGCTGTCGCATTCCGACGGGTCCTAGGGGGCGTAGTGCCTTGGGGGGTTCGGCGGCGTCGCGGATCTCTGAGGGCCGAGACGCCTGGTGGAGGCCGAGGCCACCGCGACCGCGCCCGGCGCCGCTGCGCACCACCCCCTCCTAGCAGGCCCGCCGCGGCCCAGGCAAGCTTGACACTGCGACGCGGCGGCCCCGATGATGGTGGTGCGGAGCGAGGCTCCGACGAACCCCCGAGCGAGCCATGACGACGAAGCGGTGCCCGAAGTGTGGGCAGACATGGCAGGACGGCAACTTCTGCCCGGCGGACGGCACGAAGCTGGACGCCATCTCGAGCGAGGCGGCGGCCGCGGCGACCGGCCCGATGCCCGCTCAGCCGCGCCCTGAAGCGTTCGCCGCGCCCGATGTAGACGACACGGACGCCACGATGGTCGAGATGTCGGCGATCCCCGCGAGCTTGGCCGCGGAGTGGCTCGCGGCTCGCCGGGGCGCCCCGGTCTCGGACCCGGCAGCCCGCACGGCGCCGGCCGCGGTGGCCCAGCCGGTCGCGCGCGGCGAGGCGGCCCAGCCGGTCGCGCGCGGCGAGGCGGCTCAGCCGGTCGCGCGCAGCAAACCGGCGGAGCGGGACGACGACCTCCAGCGCACGCGTATCGAGCTGG
>CAZNZH010000587.1:0-4097 GCA_964577445.1 uncultured Myxococcales bacterium | reverse complement strand
TGTCAGCAGGGGTCGAGAAGCGCGTAGGGCCGGCGAGCAGCGCGTGACGCCGACAATCTGGCTGGCGACCGGAAGGTCGCGTAGTCAGAGGTGTCTTGAAGTCGGGGAGCGGGCGCAGTCACGCCGGCTCCCCTGGGCGGTCCTGACAACAAACGTCTGAACCGTCCGAGCGGAGGATGCCGCGGACCGCTTAGGACGGCCAGGACTTCGAGGCGGGAGACCCCTCTGGCTTCCGCGTCGACCGTCGCACCAAGGAATTGACACCGGCGCTGCCTGGAAAAAGTTGAGTCGACCGTCTGGGGCGCCGATGGGGTGGGGGTGCGCTGGGGACACTGGAGGGCTGGATGAGATATTCGCGGTTTGGATCGCTGCGGCTTGGGGTTGCGGCGCTGTTTATGGTGGGGGCTTTGGCGGCGCCCGTGACGGCCTCTGCTGGGCTGCTGGAGCAGCTCGTGCTTGAGCTGGATGGGGCGGGGGCGGATGACGCCATCGTGACTTACTCGGCGGTGGATGTCGGGACGGGGCATGTGGTGGCCGAGATCTCGGGGCTGCTACCCAAATGGTTGCCGCTCGGCGGGCTGCTGAAGCTGGTCGCCAGCGTCCCGAACATCCTGCTCGGGACGAACCAGCACTGGTCGGTTCGCATCGACGCCCGCTTCGCCAATGGGCCCGTGCGCGTCAAGACGTTCAAGCTGTTCCGACTGCTCGGGAAGGACCGGTACGCCAAGGTCCACTCCAACGACCTGGCCGGCTCCTGTGAGTGGTTCGTCTTGGGCGACGAGGTGGGCGAATGAATCACGTCAAACGCCACGCAGTGCTCGCCGGACTTTTGTTGGCCTCTGCGGCGGGGTTCGGCCTCAAGGCAGGCGACGCTCGAGGCGGGTTCGTCTCATCCGCGCTCGTCGGCGTGCTCGACACCCTGGTGCCCGCCAGCCAGCTCACGGTCACGTTCCGCGCGGTCGACCAGGCTGGGCGGCTCGTCTGGGAGGCGGACCCCGCCGACGTTCAGTCAGCCGCCATGCCGGGGGCGAAGCTGCAGTTCAAGTCGGTCATCCCGTCCGAGATCCTGGCTCGCCGGGATGTCGAGCTGGTGATGTGGATCTACGCCGTAAGGGCTCGGGGCAGCGTCACGCCGAGCTCCCTCAAACTCGAGGGTCGCTCCGGTGTCGGCAACGACGCCGTGGTGGTGCCCAAGAACCTGAGGGGCCTCATCGGGGAGGTCATTACGACGGCGCGGTAGGCGCCCCTGCGATGGGCGCGGCTCCGCGGGGACACTGTTCGGGCTTGCGCCGGGTCCGGCTGCGCGCGATCATTCGTCGCGCGCCGTCAGCCCGGCCGGCGCGTCCACGCCACACCGAGCCCCGCGAGAAGCATGCGACGCACCGTCCCCCTCGCCGCGGTCTCCGCGCTTTTCTTGCTGGCGGCATCCTGCGACGCGCCGGCCACCCGCGACGCCCCCGACGCCACGACCTGCCCCCCAGGTACGCTCGCCGCCGCCGGCGGCACCTGCGAAGCCCCGGCCGCCCCGACCTGCCCCGACGGCCTCGACGCCAACGCCGACGGCATCTGCGACCGCACCCTCGCCGACTGGTCCCGCGACGCGCGCCTGCCCGCCGCCGGCTCGCGCAAAGACGTCTACAACCAGGGCGCAGCGCTCCCGGGCGTGGCGACTCGCGGACTCCAGCACACCCTCGACTGGCCCGTCGACGTCACCGGCATCCTCCTGCCCTGGCGCCCACTCTCCGCCGTCATGACCCCCGGCAGCTCGAATCCCCAGGCGGTCCCTGTCCAAAACGTGCTCCGAAAGGCCCTGGGCTTCGGCACCATCGACGAGATGAACGTCTGGCTCGGCATGGCCCGCCACGACGGCTCCGCTGAGGCGCTCCCCGGCATCCCGTGGCCCGAGACCGTCAAGACTGGCGACTTCCTCGGCATCAGCACGCTGGCGGCCCCGAACGGTGACGGCCTGACCATCTCGTGCGCCATCTGCCACACCGCCGAGCTCTTCGGCCGCACCGTGGTCGGCCTCACCAACCGCCGCGCCAAGGCCAACGAGTTCTTCCACCTCGCCTCCTCGTTTTTCCCGACGCTCACCTCGGAGTTCTTCGCCGAGGTCACCGGCGCCGACGCGGGCGAGATCGCCCTCTTCGAGCAGGCGCAAAGAAACTACGCCAGAGTCGGCGCCATCGACCCGCAGGTGCTCGGCCTCGACACCTCCCTGGCCCAGGTCGCCCTCAGCCTCGCCCGCCGCAGCCCCGACGCCTACGCGACCCGCGACCCCAAGCTCGAGGAGACCCCCGCGCCAAACATGCTGGATTCCTTCGTCGCCGACAGCAAACCCGCGGTGTGGTGGAGCCTCAAGTACAAGACCCGCTGGCTCGCCGACGGCTCCATCGTCTCGGGAAACCCGATCTACACGAACTTTTTGTGGAACGAGCTCGGCCGCGGGGCCGATCTCCACCAGCTCGAGGGCTGGCTGGCCAAAAACCAGCAGACCGTCGACGAGCTCACCGTGGCCGCCTTCGCCACCGAGCCGCCCCGCTGGTCGGACTTCTTCGGCACCGACGGCCTCGACGTCGCCGCCGCCAAGCGCGGAAAAGCGCTCTTCGACGCCACCTGCGCCGCCTGCCACGGCATCTACGACAAGGCCTGGGAGGCGCCGGGCGCGGACGCGCTCAGCGTGGCCGACGCCGTGAAGACCACCGCGGTCCACTATCACGAGCAGACGCCGGTCCTGAACGTGGGCACCGATCCCCAGCGCGCCGCCGGGATGGAGGCCTTCGCCGACCGGCTGAACGCCCTGGCCATCTCGCAGTGGATGGGCACCGTGGTCGAGGTCCAGGACGGCTACGTCCCGCCGCCGCTGGAAGGCATCTGGGCGCGCTTCCCGTACCTCCACAACCAGAGCGTGCCGACGCTCTGCGAGATGCTCACCCCGGCCGCCCAGCGCACGAAGGTCTTCTACATGGGCCCGGACGAGGACCCGAAGACGGACTTCGACGCCGCGTGCGTCGGCCTGCCCGTGGGTGACGCCGCCCCCGCGAGCTGGCAGGAAGATCCGCACGCGCGCTACGACACGACCAAGCCGGGGCTGACCAATTCGGGCCACGACGAGTGGCTGACCCAGGACGACGGCACGCCGCTTCTCGACGCCGCGGGCCGAGCCGACGTCATCGCGTTCCTCAAGACCCTGTGATGGGTGCTCAAGCCAGGAGCCTCGCGGCGCTCACTCTGTGGCTGCTGGCCGCCGCCTGCGGTGGGAGCGCCGCGGGCGCTGACGTGCTCGCCGACACCGGCGTGGACTCGAGCACGGACCTCGATTCCGCCCCCGACGCCGGCAGCGACACGGACACCGACGCCGTCATCCCCTCGCCCGACGAGCTCTGCGACCTCGTCGCTGCGGCCGTCTGCGGGCCGGCGGCGCTGTGCTGCACAGACCCAGCGCGACCGGACGAGGGCGCCTGCCGGGCGGCCTTGAGCGCCCAGTGCCGCGCGGCAGGAGCCGCCGAGATCTCGGCGGTCAACGCAGGCACCGCGTTCATATCCGCAGCCGATCTCGGGCGGTGCTTAGACGCATACGCCGAGGCCGGAGACTCCTGCCGCACCCTGGCCGCTGAAGCGCGCCTGGGTGCGTGCCGCGCCATCTTCCAAGACCCCGCGCCCTCCGGCGCCGTCTGCGAATCAGCGGTGGCCGACCTGCGCTGCGCGGGCGGCGAGGGCCTGTGCTTTCCCGAACCCAAAGGCACAACCTGCCGAATCTACGCCACGCCCGGCCAGCCCTGCGCCGAGGCCATCTGCCCGCCGTGGATGCACTGTATCTCCAGCGGCGGCGCCCTCGTCTGCGACGCCCCGCGAGACCTCGGCGGAGCCTGCGAGGCCGACGTCCACTGCAGAGACGGTCTCCGCTGCCTCAACGAAGTCTGCGCCCCCGGGATCCCCGCCGGACACACCTGCGACAAGAGCTTCGACTGCGCCGCCGGCCTCGTCTGCGACCCCCTGAGCCAGCAGTGCGCCCCCGGCGCCGTCGCTGACGCCCCCTGCCTCTCCCCGCTGCACTGCGCCGGCGGCCTGAGCTGCCAGGGTCTCACCACCGGCAC
>CAZNZH010000586.1:0-4103 GCA_964577445.1 uncultured Myxococcales bacterium | reverse complement strand
CCAGCGCGACCCGGCCGCGGCGTCCGACGCCCCTGGGCTCGCCGTCGACGCCGTGGCCGGCTCCGGCTCAGCGGCGGATGCGCCGTCGGCGGCGAGCGCGCAGAGGAGCGCTGCGACGCAGCACATCGCTCGCGCCCCCCCCGACCCTCTGGTCGCCACGCTCAGCGGCCTGCGCGACGCCGGCGGACCCAAGCCCAGCCCAGGGCTCCCAGCAGCAGCGCCCCCGCGCCGAACCCGGCGGGCCAGTGCCAGTCGCTGTCGCCGTCGTGGTGACGGAGGCGCGGATGCTCCCACTCGCCTTCGCACACCGCGCGGCCGTCGGCGATGCACTCCCGCACCAGCGCTTGCAGCCGCTCGATGCGCGCCTCCTTGCCGGGGTTGCTCAGCGCGTCGCCGTGGCTCAGCGCGGCGTAGCGGTCCAGGTTGTCCCGCGCCTCCGCTCGGTCGGTGTCACGCTCGATCTCGGCCAGGCAGTAGTAGACGTCCGGGTCCGGGTCCAGCCGCTTCGCCGCCTCCTTGAGCCGCGCCAGCGCCGCGTCGCGCCGGCCCAGGTTGAAGTCGTTCATCGCCATGTAGATGTGGAGGCGATCCTCACTGTCCAGCACCGTCTGAAGCGGCGCCAGCAGCTCCTGGGAGGCGGCGAACTCGTTTTCGTAGTGGCGGATGACGCCCAGCAAGAAGCGCGCCACCTCATCACCCGGCGCGGCGGCCACCCGGCGCTCGAGCTCGCTGCGGTAGGCCGCGCGGTTGTCGACGTCGCGCACCATGGCGCCCAGCAGCGGACGCAGCGCCCCGGGCTCGCCGAGCCGCGCGCGCCCCGAACGCTCCAGCAAGGGCACGGCCTTCGCCAGCTCGCCCGCGCTCTGAAACGCCGCCGCCGCCGCTGCCGCCATGTCCGGGTCGTCAGCGAACCGGCCCAGCGCGTCCTCGGCCACCGCCACCGCGCCGGCGGGCTCGCGGTGCGCCACCAGCGCCTGGATCTCGAGCTCCCACGCCAGCCGGCAGCGGGGGTCCAGCGTGCGGAGCCGGTGGGCGGCCACGGCGGCGCGACCCGGCCGCCCGAGCAGGTGCAGGGTCTCCACGACCGGCACGTAGGTGCACGCGGTCTCCGCCGTCGCCGCCGCCACCGGGTCCGCGTCTCCGTCCGCGCCTCGCCGTATCAGCGCCGCGCTCGCCTGCTCGGGCGGCGCCCAGCCCGTCGTGTCGCCCAGCGTCGCCTCGGCCTCCGCCTGGTGGCCCAGTTGGTGCCACAAGAGCGCCACGCCCAGCCGCTCCGTGTCGCTCTCGTCGAGGCGGATGGCGCGCAGGCGCCGCTCGGCTTCGTCCGTGGCGCCGATCCGCATGGCGTGTCGCGCGGCGGCCAGCGCGTCCGCCGCCGCTCGGTCCCTCGCGTGGTCGGGAGCCGCCGCGCGCGGAGCGGCCGGGGGCGGCGGCGGCGGGGGAGCCCAGGGGATCGCCTTCGGCGCCTCGCTGAGCCGCGCCATCAGCGCCGCCACCAGCCCGTCCGGCGCCGGACCCGGCTCGCGAAGCAGCGCCACCCCGGCGGCCTTGGGCGCGCCGGCGGCGGCCTCGTCCGCGCGCACCAGCGTCACCCGCAGCGCTGGCGCCTCTGGGTTTCCAACGGTCACCACGATTCGGTCGCGCGCGATGGAGGCGTTGAGCTGCTGGCCGTCCGCCAGCGGCTCGTCGACGCGGAGGGCGTCCCGAACGGCGCGCTCGGCGCTGGGTTCGAGCACCCAGCCGGCCATGGCCCCGCCGTCGGCCCGAGCCACGCCGCTGGTGAGGAGGAGGACCAAGCTGAAGACATGTGCGCGCGTCGTCACGGGCCGGCACGCTATCAGGTCGCTCGGGCGCAAGCCACCGGCCGCGTGCGCCGCCGCCGTCGCGGGAGGGCGGTGGCGGCGAGGTGTGCCTCGAGGGGAGCGGCCGCGTCGCGGGGCAGGGGCCCGCCCGGTCCACGGCGGGGCGCTGGCCCATAAGATCCGGTGCAGGTTAAAAGTAATAAGTATCGCTATGTTATCGATGGTGGCGTCCAGGCCGCCCAGCCCCCGCGTCCGCTGGGTCGGTCAGGGGATGATCCGCTCGTAGAACCCTTGGATGTAGCGGTCGACGATGCCGTCCAGCGCCTCGGGTGAGACGGCCCCGTAGCGCAGGATCTCCTCGTGGAAGCGCGGCAGATCGAAGCGGCTGCAGAGCTCGGATTCCGCCTGCCGCCTCAGGCGATCGAAGCGCATGCGGCCGAGCATGTAGCTGAGCGCTTGGGCCGGCCAGGCGATGTAGCGCTCGACCTCGGCCTGCGCTTCGTGCCGGCTCAAGGTCGTGTTCTCGGTGAGAAAGCTGACCGCCTGCTCGCGGGTCCAGCCGCGCGCGTGCAGCCCCACGTCCACCACCAGCCGCGCGGCGCGCCACGCCTGATAGCCCAGCGCCCCAAACCGCGAGGCCGGCGACGAGTAAAGCGAGAGCTCCTCGGCGAGCTGCTCCGCGTAGAGCGCCCACCCCTCGGTGAACGCCGTGTGGCGCAGGTGCCGCTGAAACGCCGGCAGCTCCGTCGCCGCCGACGCGACCGAGATCTGCAGGTGGTGCCCGGGGACGGCCTCGTGAAAGGCCAGCGCCTCCTGATGAAAGAGCGGGCGTGACTCGAGGTGGGTCGTGTTCACGTAGTAGATCGCGGAGCGACTGCGATCGTCCGGGGCCCCGTAGTAGTAGGCCGCTGGCGACTCCTCGGCGCGGAACGCCTCGATGGCGCGCACCTCCAGCGGCACCCGCGGCAGTCGGCGAAAGGCGAGCGGCAGCTTCGACTCGGCCCGGCTCACGGCGTCGCGCGCGAAGGCCAGCAGCGCGTCCGCGCTCGCCGCGTGCTGGTCGGGGCTCGCCTGGAGGCGCTCGAGGTACACCCGGAGCGGGTCGCCCGAGATCGGGGGCGCTGAGGGGATCTCGGCCGCCTCAGCGACCGGCGCGGCCTTCGATCTCCGAGCGCGCTTGGGGCGGCGCTTGGGCTTTCCCTTGGACTTCGGGGCGGGCGGCGGCGGCGGCGGGGTGAGCTCGGCGACGGCGATCGCGCGCATGGCGGCGTGGAGCCGCGACAGCTCGGCCATGCCCAGGTCGTGGATCGCGTCCGGGGTGAGGGTCGAGCCGGTCTGGTCGCGGATGAGCGCCGCGTAGCAGGCGTCACCGTCGGGCAGCGCGCTCACGCCGACGCTCGCTCGCGCCTGGGGCCAGTAGACGTCGCGCAGGAAGTCCCGGTAGGCGCGCAGCCCCGGGAGCACGGACGCCCCGACGACGCCGGTGAGCTCTGCGCGGGCCGCCTCGAGCTTCCCCGCGTGCCAGCCGCTCGGCAGGCGCAACTGCGTGACGAAGGGCGAGCCCTCGGGCGGGGTGGCCAAGAGCCGGTCTAGCTGCGCGACCACCCGCTCCACGATGACGCGCGGCGCGGCGAACCCCTCGGCGAGCCCGCGCTCAAGCTGCGCGCGGTGGGCCGCGAGGTAGCCGGGGATGCCGCGATAGCGCGCCACCAACGTGGCCACGTCGATGTCGGAGCGCACGGAGTGGTAGCCCGGGATCTGCGGCAGCCAGATTTGGGGGCCCGCGAGCTGGTCGACGTCCCATAACCAGCGGCGGCAGACGCCGGCGTTCAGCTCGCGCTCCAAGGTGCTGATGAGGGTGTCGCGCGTCACGCTCGCCGCGAGGTCGAGGCTCGTCGCGTCCAGGGCGCGGGCCCGGGCGAGGAGCTCTCGCGCCCGGGCGTGGAAGGCCTCCCGCGACCCGTCGGAGAGGTCGGGCAGGCGCGCGTCGAATCGCCGGTCGCCGAGGGAGGTCGCCCAGGTCGGCGACCGCTCCATGAGCGCCTGCCACCAAGCGTCGGCGAGCGCGGTCAACCCGCCGGCGGGCGCGGCCGCCTCGACGCCTGCGCCCTCGGAGCTGCCCCGCTGGGCGGGGTGAGCGCTGGCACAGGCGGCCAGCAAGAGCGCGGCGACGAACAGGTGGCTGTGGCGCACAGGCGACCTCAGGCGTGTCGGACCCCCACACTACACACTTAGCGCCCTAAGTGTGTAGTGTGGGGGTCTGAGACCTACACGGTTGGCGCGCTCGTCATCTTGTTCGGG
>CAZNZH010000585.1:0-4118 GCA_964577445.1 uncultured Myxococcales bacterium | reverse complement strand
CTGCGCTCGAGCCGTCGCGGCCGTCATTTCGGTTGAGGCGCGTGCGAAGCTGCACGCCGGCGTCGACGCCGTCGACGACGCGCATGGCGAGTGCCGGGGGGCTGGCGGCGCCCAGCAGGCACGCGGTGCCGACGGTGAGCGCACACAGGGAGCGGATCGACAAAGAACGCATGGGGGGCCTCCGAGCAAAACCGGTTGGGCCACAAGCCAGCAAGCTCCGTGCCACCGCGCGGCGTGGGCTGCGGACCGCGCGCGCTTCGCGGCGAGCGTCAGGGAGACGACGGCGCTCGGCTGGCGCTTGGCACAGCGCTTGCTCGGTTGCCCCGGGCGCTCACCCGTCGAGCGCGCCGCTTGTGGGCACGGATGAGCTCGCGTGCCTGCAAATAGAGGGCCCGTGGCTGAAGTGAGAGAAGTCTGCCAGTGGCTATCGTGAGGAATCTGTGCGATATCACCCATCCTTGTCACAGAAGGCGTGCCAGCCGGCCCGCCGCCAATGGAGGAGTCGAGCCGCTATGAGGACCATTAACCGTGTCATTCCGTCGCTTTTGCTCGGGTTAGGCCTGTACGCTTGCGAGACGTCGCCCGCGCCGGCGCCGCCGGCGCCCCCGTCCCCGGCAGCGTCGCCAGCGGAGGGAGCGGCCCCCGCCGAGGTCCCGGATGGCCCGATGTCTGGCGAGGAAGAGGCCGTCCTCACCTCGCCCCCCCATGTGCCGCCGCCCATCACGCGCAACCACCCCACCCACGTCACGGTGAGGATGGAGGTCAAGGAGGAGGTCGGTCGCCTCGCTGATGGCGTAGAGTACACGTTCTGGACGTTCGGCGGCACGGTGCCGGGCAGCTTCATCCGCGTCCGCGTGGGCGACGAGGTGACATTTCACCTGTCGAACCACCCCGACAACAAGATGCCCCACAACATCGACCTGCACGCCGTGACCGGGCCGGGCGGCGGTGCGGCGGCGTCCTTTGTCGCGCCGGGGCACACCGCGCAGTTCTCGTTCAAGGTCCTCAACCCGGGCCTCTACGTCTATCACTGCGCGACCGCGCCCGTCGGTATGCACATCGCCAACGGCATGTACGGCCTCATCCTGGTCGAGCCCAAGGGTGGGCTGCCGAAGGTCGACCGCGAGTACTACGTGATGCAGGGCGACTTCTACACGCGCGGCAAGTACGGCGAGGCGGGGTTGCAGCCCTTCGACATGGAGAAGGCGATTCACGAGGACGCCGACTATGTGCTGTTCAACGGCTCCGTCGGCGCGCTCACCGGCGACAACGCTCTGACGGCGAAGACCGGCGAGACCGTGCGCCTCTTCGTGGGTAACGGCGGACCGAACCTCATCTCGTCGTTTCACATCATCGGCGAGATCTTCGACGTGGTGCGGCACGAGGCCGGCGAGACGGTCAACACCAACGTGCAGACGACGCTGGTGCCGGCCGGCGGCGCGACGGTGGTCGAGTTCAAGCTGGAAGTGCCCGGCACTTTCATCCTGGTCGACCACGCGATCTTCCGCACCTTCAACAAGGGCGCGCTGGGCATGCTGAAAGTGACGGGCGAGGACGACAAGATCGTGTACTCCGGGCAGCAGGACGACCGCATCTACATGGGTGAGGGCAGCGCCGTGCAGACGATGCCGGGTGCGGCTGGGGGGCAGCCCGTGCCGGAGACGCGGACCAAGGAGGAGCGCATCAAGCTGGGCGCCATCGTCTACGGGCGGGTGTGTGCGGCTTGCCACCAGCCGACAGGGGAGGGCATCCCGTCGGCGTTCCCGCCCCTGGCCGGGTCGGACTACCTGCGCGACAACCGGGACAAGTCCATCGGGGCGGTCGTCCATGGCCTCCAGGGTGAGGTGACGGTCAACGGCAAGGTCTACAACAGCGTCATGCCGAGGCTGGACCTGTCGGACGACGACGCGGCCAACGCGCTGACCTTCGCCATGAACACCTGGGGCAACTCGTTTGGCGAGGTCACGTCGGAGCAGGTCAAGGCCGCGCGCTCGGGCCCGCCGCCGTCGGCCCCGGCGGAGCACTGATGTTTGCCTGGCTGGCACTTGCGGTGCTCGCGATGGGCGGCGTCGGAGGGGTGGGTGATTTCACACACACACCGCTCGCGCGCGTCCCCGCGGGCATCTATCGGCCCTTCTTCCCGCCGCCGGGGGGACCGACCGAGGAGCAAGTGCCGGCCTTCACGCTGGAGGTGAACGCCGTCACCAACGCGCAGTTCTTGGCGTTTGTGCGGGCGAACCCGCGGTGGCAGCGCTCGAGGGTGCCGCGGATCTTCGCCGACGAGCGCTACCTCGCGCACTGGCTCGGAGACCTGGCGATCGGGCCGGATCTCGGAGATCGCCCGGTGACCTATGTGTCGTGGTTCGCCGCCCGGGCCTACGCGGAGTGGGCCGGGCGGCGCCTGCCGACCATCGTGGAGTGGGAGCGCGCGGGTGCGGCGAGCGAGACGCGCGAGGACGCGCGAGGCGAGCCCGGGCTGCGGGAGCGAATCCTGAGCTGGTACAGCCGCCCGACGCCGCCGGTGCCCCCGAAGATCCAGAGCACGCCGGCCAACCTGTGGGGCGTCTACGACCTGCACGGCGTGGTCTGGGAGTGGACCGACGACTTCAACACCTTGCTGCGGCAGGGCGAGGCCCGCGGCGACGGCCAGCCGGGCGGCGGCCTCTTCTGCGGCGCGGGCTCGGTGGGCTCCGCCGACCCCTCGGACTACGCCGCCTACATGCGATTCGCGCTGCGCTCCAGCCTTCGGGGCGCGTTCTGTCTCGGAAATCTGGGATTTCGCTGCGCTGCGGACGCCGCCCCCGACACCGCGAAAGGAGAAGAGCCATGAGATGGGACCTGACGATTTTGAACGGCCCAACCCTCGGCCCAACCGCCGTGATGGCCCTCGGGATGACCCTCGGGCTGGCGTTTGTCGCCTGCGGTGTCGACGGGCCGAAGACGGCCACCGCGCCTGAGCCCGTGGTGGCGAAGGCCCCGGTGGCCCCCTACGTCGTGCCGCCGCCGTCGACCGGGGCGCTCCCCGGCGACTCGATCTACCACCTGCCGACGAGCTGGACCGACCAGGCCGACCACACCCGCGCCATCGCCGAGTTCCGCGGCCACATCGTGGTGCTGGCGATGATGTTCACGCACTGCGACTACGCCTGCCCGCGCATCGTGGCTGACATGAAGGCCATCGAGGCGGGCGTGGAGGCCGACGAGGCCCTGGACGTGCGCTTCGTCTTGGCGTCCTACGACACCAAGCGCGACACGCCCGAGACCCTGCGCGCCTTCGCCAGGGACAAAGAGCTGAACCTCGGCCGCTGGACGCTGCTGCACGGCAAACCCGAGGGCGTGCGCGAGCTGGCCGCGGCGGTCGGCGGTTCCTACACCGAAAACGACCTGGGCAACTTCGCCCACTCCAACCAGGTGATCGTCCTCGACCGCGAGGGCCGCATGGTCTACGTCCAAGAAGGCCTGGGCAACGCGCCAGACAAGGCGCTGGCTGCGATCGAGACGCTCCGGCGCTGATCCAGCGCGCCGGTGGGGGAGGGGAGCCGCGCCAACACACGACCGGCAGAGACCGGCCGCTCGGTTCTGCTCGCGTTGTGAGAGCCGCCGGGTATAGTCCGCGCCGGCGGCCGGAGCGCTCACGCAGACGGCCTCGGTTGAGGGACAGACCCCGGGATTGATGTCGATGACTTCACTACACACGCGCTCGCTTCGCCTCTCCGTCCTCTCGCTCTTCGCGATCGGCTTCGTCGCTTGCGGCGAGGCGGCCAGCGACACGGGCGGCGACGCGAACGGCCCCGACGTCGCGACCGGCGACCTCGGCTTTCAGGACGCCTTGCCGACCACCGACGTCACGATCCCGGACGGGTCGGGCGATCTCGCGCCCGACACGACGCTGCTGGACCTCCCCGACGCGGCGCCGGACGGCGAGGTCAGCCCCGACGCGATGCAGCCCGACGCGGACGCGCTGCCTGACGTGGCGCCGGACGCCACCCCGGACGCGGAGCCCGACCTGCTGGTCGATGTGGCACCGGACGTGGAGCCCGATGTGGCCCCCGACGTGGCGCCGGACGTGACGCCGGACGCCGTCCCCGATGTGGCGCCCGACGTGACGCCGGACGCCG
>CAZNZH010000584.1:0-4134 GCA_964577445.1 uncultured Myxococcales bacterium | reverse complement strand
TGCCGGACGTGACGACGCGCTGGTCGAGCAGTCCCGTTCCGGTTAGGATGCCGGCCACTTCGAGCGAGGACGCGTGGATGGTAGAGGGTCAGCGGGTAGCGCGCCGTCGCGAGGTGGCGACCATGGGCGAGGTGTTGCGGGAGGCGCGATGGCGCGGGCGCACCTCGTGGCAGCAGCTCGTGGGCGCCACCTTAGCGGAGGCGACGGCGTTGGTGGGCATCGACGGGGCCGGGACCGTGCGGGTCATGGCTCGAAACGAGACCGCCCAGCGCGAGCTGCTCGCCCGAGAGGGGCACGTCCTCGCCTCCTGGAACGCGATGGCGGGCGCACGCAAGGGGCGCAAGGCGCTCAAGATCGTGTGCTGGCTGCGGCCCGATCTGGTCACCCGCGGGGCGCCGGAGGTGGCCAGGGCGCCGCGCGCCCTGGAGCCGTCGATGGCCCAGCGGACGGAGGCGAGCGTGGGAGCGGCGGCTGTTCGCGATCCACGACTGAAGGCGGCCTTGATCGATGCGCGGGCGCGCTCGCTCGCGCGCGCCGAGCGGCTCGCGGCGGCCGAAACTGAAGCCGATCGGAGGACGATAGCATGAGTCGCTGTTCATGGATGTTCGGGTTTCTCGGTTGCGCGATGCTCGCGCTCGGTGCGTGCGACTCCGGCGGTGGGAGCTCCACCGTCGCCGACACGCCGGATTCGGGCGTCGCTGATGTCGGCGACGGTGACGCCGCCGAAGACATGGCGGTGGTGCTGCTGCCTCGCGAGTGCAACGCGTCCAAACCGTGCAGCGGCAGCAACGTGTGCCGTTCGGGCGTCTGCGTCGGCGACCCGCCGGCCAGCGTGACGTCGAAGATCACCGAGCCGACGAGCAACGCGCTCACCAGCGAGTCGCCGGACCTGACCTGCGTCGACCAGACGCCACCGGCCCCGACCGGCAGCGCGACGGTGAGCATGTACGGCGCCGTCACGCGCTTCGGCTCGGGCCGTCCCACCTTCGACATCGAGATCGCGATCTACGACGCCAGGACCTGGGACCCTTCGGCTTGCCAGGAGGAGACGACGACCAAGAAGATCCTGGCCTGCTATCAGGCCTATGGGACGCCGATCGCGACGACGCTGTCCAAGCCGCCCATCGACCTGAACCCGGCGCCAGCGTGCGCGAACATCGCGTTCAACGACGACTGCCCCCTGGGCTACGAGTGCACCAAGAAGGATGGCTTCCCGGCGTGCGTGCTGCAGTTCGGCGTGTTTCAGGTCGACGGGATCCCCACGAACACACCGCTGGTCATGCGCGCCCGCTACGGTGGGACCGATCCGATCGCCGCGTCGAAGTGGCACGATGTCTACCTCTTCAACATCTACTTGTCGGCGGATCGCGCGGACGCCGATGGGAACTACCGCTACGACGCGACGATGGTGTCTGACGCGCAGTGGTCGCTGACGCCGAACACGGTGTTTCTGCCCGATGTGGTGCCCGAGCACGGCGTGGTGGGCGGCCGCATTCGAGACTGCGGCATAGCCGGGGTTCGCGAGAGCTGGCCGATCGCCGAGGTGAGCGTGGGGCTCGGCCGGCCGGCACGAAAGATCGTGTATTTCAACGATCTCGAAAACGACTCGCTGCCCCTGGTGGACCGCGTCACGACCAACATCCTGGGGCGTTTTGCCGCGCTGGATATCGACGGCGGCTGGAACGTGATAGCCGGTTCAGCGCGGGTCGACGGGGCCGTGGTCTCCGTCGGCTCGGAGCGCGTGTACGTCGTGCCGGACGCCCTGTCGATCATCACACTTCCCGGGATCCATCCCGTCTTCAAGCAGGAGGCCGCTGGTGATTTTCCGCGCTAAATGGCTGGTCATCTGCGGGTTTGCGCTGCTTTGGACGGGGGGCTGCGACAAGCCCGTCGAGCATCACGTCTCACAGCGGAGCACGTTACAGGTCTCGCTGCCGGAGCGGCCTTCGCTGGCGCCCCGAGAGGTCAAGGCGCGTCATGGCGACGGCGCGTGGACCGTCGAGGGCTTCTTGACCGCCGACTCGCACAAGGCGGGCGAGTCGGCCAAGGTCCGCGGGCGCGTGGTCGAGGTCTTCACTTGCCCGAAGCCGCCGCCAGCGCCCCCGGTGGAGCCGCCCGACCCCACGGCAAAGCCTGGCGACGTGCCGCCGCCGCCGCCGCCGCCGAAGGCCCCGTTCTGCTCGCAGCCGCCGCACATGTACCTCGCCGACTCGGCGGGCGCGACGCGCTACCAGTTGCTGGTCGTCGGGTCGGAGGCGACGGAGGTGGGGCGCGTGAAGAAGGGCGATGAGGTCACGGTGGAGGGCAGCTTCGACGTGATGACCCGCGACGGGGCCTTCATTCGCCAGGCCGGGTTGCTGGTGCTGCCCGAGCCGCCGCCGCCGCCCGAGCCGCCGCCGGCCGAGGTGGCCGCGCCGGCCCCCTGAGCACCGCCGCGCAGGGTCAGCCTGCCGCAACACGAGAAAGCCCCGATTCGCGAGCTCTCATCGAGCGGGTCGGGGCTTTTTCTTGTGCGGGAGACGACCCGGGCGGTCAGCGCCGCCAGAGCGCCCGGCCCATGGCGAGGTGCTCGCCGGCGAGCACCTGGGCCGGCTTGAGCTTGGGATCGGCGACCAGCAGCACCACGGTGGAGCCGAGGTTGAACATGCCCAGCTCGTCGCCGCGCTTGACCGGCAGCGGCCTGGGCGGGATCACCGCGGTCGGGCCGCTGGGGTTCCAGTGCCCTGGCGCGTCGGTGAACGACAGCGTGATGCGACCGACGTTGGTCGCGCCGACGAACACGAGCGCGGCCCGACCAAAGGTCTTGGTCTCGAAGTGGACCACGACGCGCTCGTTGGTCGCGTAGAGCCCGTCGATGGCACGCATGGCCAGGCCATTGACCGGGTAGAGCCTGCCTGGGATGTGGCGCCACGAGGTGATGTGGCCGTCCACAGGCGCGTGCACGCGGTGGTAGTCGCGCGGGCTCAGGTACAGGTTCGCGTAGACGCCATCGCGGAACACGCCCGCCTCGCCCTCGTCGCCGAGCAGGGCGCCGAGGCGATAGCGCTTGCCTTTGACCTGCTCGAGCATGCCGTGGGTCGGCACGCGCCCCACCTCGTGGACGCGGGAGTCCGCCGGGTTGACGACCGTCCTCGCGCCGTCGTCGATGGGCCTCGCGCCGTCACGCAGCGCGCGGGTGAAGAACCGGTTGAAGGTCGAAAACGCGCTGATCGGCTCGGCGACCTCGCTCATGTCGACGTCATAGGCCCGGATGTAGGCGCGGATCGCCCGCTCGAGGATCGCTCGAGGGAGCGCGACGTCGGCGAGGTGTCCGGTCGTGTGGCTGAGCGCCTTGATGGAGACGAGCTCGACGAAGGCGCGCTCGAGCGCGGCGGTTATCGGGGCGCCGAGGCGTGCGCCGCCCGACACGAGGTGGTCCAAGGCTCGCTGGAAACGATCGAGGCCCGCCTGCTGCGCGCTCACAACGCCAACGCGTCGATGTGGGTGAGGGCGAGAAACCCGGCGTAGCGGCGCCGCACGTCGTCGAGGGTGACGCGGGCGAGGCTCTCGACGCTGAAGCCCTCCACGCAGAAGGAGGCCATGAGGCTTCCGACCACCGCGGCGCGGCGGACGTTCTCGGGGGTGAAGTCGCCGGTCTCGGCCAGGTAGCCCATGAAGCCGCCGGCGAAGGTGTCTCCGGCGCCCGTCGGGTCGATGACGTGCTCGAGCGGGTAGGCGGGGACGTAGAAGATGTCGTCGCCGTTGAAGACGAGGGCGCCGTGCTCGCCGCGCTTGATGATGAGCAGCTCTGGGCCCATCTCGCGGATCTTGGCGGCGGCCGCGATCATGGTGTGGGCGCCGGTGAGCTCCAACACCTCGGAATCATTCACGAATAGCGCGTCGACGTGGGAGAGGACCTCGAGCAGCGCGGGCCGCGCCGCCCCGATCCACAGGTTCATCGTGTCGGCGGCGACGAAGCGCGGGCAGCCGACCTGCTCGAGCACCGAGAGTTGGAGCGTCGGCTGGATGTTCGCGAGGAAGACCAGCTCGCCGCCGGCCTCGCCGCCTTCCGGGCCGAGGTCGACGATCCAGTCGCTGGTGCGGATGACGTCGAGGTTGTGCTCGATCACCACCAGCGAGTGGCCGGCGTCGACC